>JBAXGS010000109.1:0-3376 GCA_037139275.1 bacterium
ATAAAGGCTTCTCGACATTTTATACCCCAAAAATTGCCACAGATCAGCACCATTGTGCCTTTTATTACATGTTACATTTCAAGTATGAACTCGATCACTCTACAAATGCCTGACGGCACACTTATGCGTCTTACTCCTCTCAACACACCGCAAAACACAACCCATTCTTGCATTTTACTCCATACCTCTGGTATACAAAGCACCTTCATATGGCATATCTGCTGCGTATATAAGACGAAGAGGAAAAACTTATGAGTAAAATTGTTGCTCCAGAAGTTATCGAACAAATTAAAGAAGAAAGTGCCCACTGGCACACTCTTAAGCAAGAAATTAAAAAACGTGTCATTGGACAAGAACATATTATCGATCGCATGCTCATCGGCATTCTATGCAATGGTCACATTCTCCTGGAAGGTGTTCCAGGACTTGCCAAAACCACGCTTGTAACCGCCGTTGCAGACGCACTTGGTCTTGATTTCAAGCGAATTCAATTCACTCCCGATCTCTTGCCTGCTGATATTATTGGAACTCAAATTTACAGCCCAAAAACAGAAGACTTTTCTACAAAAAAAGGCCCACTCTTCACCAATATTGTTCTTGCTGATGAAATAAACCGAGCACCTGCAAAGGTGCAATCTGCGCTCCTTGAAGCAATGCAGGAACGGCAAGTAACTATTGGCGATGATACGTTTAAACTGCCAAACCCATTTTTTGTACTCGCGACACAAAACCCTATCGATCAAGAAGGCACTTACCAGCTGCCAGAAGCACAAATGGACCGCTTCCTCCTCAAATTAGTGGTCACCTATCCAACAATTGAAGAAGAAAAAAGAATTATAAAGTCAGTATTTGAGCCAGAGAAAATAAGTCGTGTCCTTACCACCAAAGAGATTAAAGCGACGCAAGAGCTCATCCAACAAGTGTATATCGATGAAAAAGTGGTTGATTATCTGCTGGCTATCATTTTTGCAACGCGTCAACCGGCTGCGTACAAGCTAGAAAGCATAAGCCAATATATTATGCATGGGGCTTCTCCCCGCGCGACGCTTGCGCTGTTTCAAGCAGCCAAAGCTCATGCGTTCTTAAAGAAGAGGCATTTTGTAATCCCGGATGATATTAAAGCAATCGCCCCCGATGTTCTCAGGCATCGTATTCTCCTAACATACCATGCAGAAGCAGAATCAATGCGCGCAGACACTCTGATTCAAACAATTCTTAAAACACTCCCTTCGCCATAGAAAATTGTGCCTCATGCGCATGGCACATTATTTTTAAAACAAGGCTATTCTGCGTTAAAAAATGATACTGTTTTTGCATGACTTGACACTATTTCTTTAAGAAACGTACGCTGACGCTGAATGAGTACAAGAATTGCAAAGGTCATACTATGGTAAAGCAACAATTATGGATCATAAATAGCGGGCTCATAGCCCTTGCCATGATTGGCATTGCTTGCATTCCCCTCATTGAGCAAGAATTACCCTATCTTCAGACACGAAGACGCACAGCATTTCCTCTCGATACCAAACAACCTCGCATACTAGTAAGTCCTGAGAAAATTTATATCAATGACTTATTTGATACCTTCACTCCGCCTGTGGAGCAGCAGCCAACTGCAAAAAACTTGGTCACTCCAATACCCCAACTCAACATAAAATCAACCAAGAATCCAATTAAGAATCAAAAAGTTGATTTTATTCCCCCGCTTGATATCACCATCAAAGGGATTATCATGTCACAAGACCCACAAAGCAGTATTGTGATGGTTGCCGATCCTACAGGAAAAGAACAGATGTATCACATTGGCGATAAGATTAACGATGGACAGGTGCTCAAAATCACTAAAAATCAAATCCTAATTATTCGAAGCAATGGCCAGCAAGAAACCTTTTTCTTACGCAAAACAGATAAATTAAGCCCCGGACTTTCGTCATGGGATGCTGCAATACAAAAAATTGATGAGCTTTTGTACCACATAGATCCTGTTGAAATCATCAAAGAGCTCACCAGTATTGGAGAAGTTATTGAAGCTCTGGACATTTGTGGCGCATATAAGAACAATACTTCAATTGGCTTACGTGTTGGCTCAACAAAACACCATCCACTCGGTGATAAGCTCGGCCTCAAGTCAGGAGATATCATTACAAAAATTAACAACTTACCCGTAACTGATTCAAAAGAGCGTATCGCCGTATACGATGCCATTGCTGCATTACCAATGGGTGGCTATATTCATGTCACACTCCTCAGAAACGACAAACCTATTGAACTCTCATACCTACTCAAACGCATTGAACGCCCTTCACCATTTGCTCCTCAAAACAAAGCGAAGGATGAAAATGCAAAAACCCCAGGAGAAGACTTATTCAAACTAAGCAAAGACTCGCAACGTCAACAAAATCGACGGCGCTTTGAACAAGCACATCGCACCCAAGAACAGCACAAAGAAGCAGTATCTGAGATGCGTAAAAAAATGCTCGACGAAATGAAAACAAGGGCCCCAAAAAGAAGAGTACTGTGAGCAGAGAGGATATGACGTCATATGAATAAAAAATTGCTTTATAATCTCATAATCATCTGCCTTATCGCAGCACCAACGCTGTATGGACGAAGGCCAAGCGCTGTTTTGCCAGAACAAACTATTTCCCCTGCACAAAAAACCACAACATCAGCACTCCCCGTATCTGCACAGATAGAGGAAGAAGAATTTGATGACACGACATTTAATATGTTTGGTGATGAGCTTATAGAGCCGCTAGAAGAAGATGCGGCGCCAGCAAGCCCTACCAGCACAGCAGAGCCAGATAATGCCATAATCTCTGCCTCAAACGCGCTCAATTCTGCAACCGAATCACCATTGACCCGTGAGGCGCAAAACAATACTGACCTCTATGGGCCGGCAATAGAAAAAAAAGATATCTATCTCAATTTTGAAGGCGCTGAGCTCAAAAGCTTTATCGAGTACATTGCAGATATTAAAGGCATGAACATCATTCCCGATAAATCAATTGCGGGGAATAAAATCTCGCTCACTTTTCGTAATCCTGTCACAAAAACAGGGGCATGGAACACCTTTTTAACCATTCTTGAAATGGCAAATTTTAGCATTATTAAAGTGGGCAACTTGTACCGCATTGTCGCAAAAGACAAAAAATTCCGCCAACCGCTTCCTACTTTTATTGGGGTAAAATCAAGCACCCTTCCTGATTCTGATGCAACCATACGCTATATTGCATTTCTCAACAACTTGCCGGCTCAAGATGTAAAACCGGCACTGCAAAGCATGCTCAGCACCGCAAATAATCTTGTTGATCCCCCTAATATTAACGGATTTATCATCACTGACTGCGCCTGCACAATCAAAGCTGCTATGCAA
>JBAXGS010000110.1:0-3349 GCA_037139275.1 bacterium
CATTCACCACAGCCCAAACTCTGATGGTGTAAGTGGAAGTGTACTTGCTGATGCCGGTAATGATTCTGTTGCATACCCACGTACTGCAATGAATGGCACACTCAACTTCGCGCCAAAACGCACCGTGTATGGCGCTCATCTTGGTTGGAAGCAATCACTTGATGGACTGTTAAAAGGTCTTTCATTGTCTGTACGCGCTCCGATTGTACAAGTAAAAACAAACATGCATCCAACCTACACAGGCGCTGAAGCATCTGCGCTGCCTCCAGTAGACGGAAAAACAGGCGCGACATTGTCTGATTACTTTAGCGGTAAACTGACAACTGATATTGCAACCTACTCACACGTATCACAAGCAGCATTGAAGAAAAATCTTATCGATGCAGCAAATGACACGGTAACAGGTCTTGCAGATGTTGAGCTTGGAGTAAACTACACATTTGATTGCTGTGTTGTTAAGTCTTTGAAATGGGGCTTTGGCGCAACTGCTCAAATTCCTACCAGCAAAAAACCAGACGGCATCAAATTATTTGAAGCTATTGATGGTGCTCGTGGCCATGTTGCTGCAGGCGCTAACGGTATGGTTCACTTTGATGCGTTTAGCAACAAAGATTTCCGTGTAAGTCTTGATGTTATTGCAAACTACAAGTACTTCTTCAAAGGTACTGAAGTGCGCACCATGGGTATTTACGATCTTGACAACAAAGTAATGCTTCCTGCAAGCCAATACCGCCTCCTTATGCATAACGGCGTAACCGGCGTAGTACCTGCAGCAAACGTATTAACTGTTGAGCATGACGTAACACCTGGGCACCAAGTAGATGCGCTTGCTGGCTTGTCAGTAGAATGGAAAAATTTCACATTCGACATCGGCTACAATATGTTCTGGCACGCTGCTGAAAAAGTGACAGCAAAAGCATGGTCAAATGACACGTATGCTCTTGCACACAATCACTACAGCATGCTTACCGCAGCCCTTCATAATGATATAGTTGGTGGTGGCGCATATTTAACCGGTGATGAAGATATCAATCATAATGGTTTCATAAATCGTACAGATGCAAAAGATGGTACCTACGAAGATACTCGCAGCTCCGTTACAAAGCACAGTTACGTAATTGGTTCAAACGGTGACGCAGGCGGAACCGCATTAACCATTATCTATGATGATATCAATGATGATGACACATACCCAGGGGCTTATACCAGCATCAATGGTCCAATCCAAAAAACAGGTGTTAAAACTTCTGCATTGCTCACGCAAACACCTGTCTTAGGTGACGAAACATCAACTGGTGTAAACGTTGCTGGTGAAGACACATTGACCGTTAAGTACAACGTCAGTTCACTTCCTGCTGTAACCAATGCACAACTTACTCACTCAGTAGTTGGTGGCGTTAGTTACAAAATTCCTGGTGCTTACCCAATGGTTATTGGTGTTGGTGGCCAAGGAGAATTCCAACCATCAGGTCGTAACTCAGCTCTTGAAGGTTTCAAGGTATGGGCTAAATTTGGAATTTCATTCTAAAGACTACCTCCTGAGATTTGCATACTTCATGTATGCACACGCAAGAAAGGCACCGTACACCCCGGTGCCTTTCTTGTTGATGATCGAAGGCCCCCGTGACCTTTATACCCAAATGATTGCACTCGAATCAGTCAAATTGCTTATATGCTGCAAATATCTTTACAAAGGACGGCGTAATGCAAAACGTATTAACCACTTTCACTCGAATCACGACGGTGTGCTGCCTTAGCACAATCCTCTGTCTATCACTCAGTGCCACACCCACTGCTAAAACTTTCTATCAAGCTCCCAGCACGCCCCTCTGGTATTCTTACCATGCCATTCCGTTTCAAGAAAGAAATGAAAGGCCGCAAGATGCCATTCAAAATGCATTTGGCATAACCGGCTTTTATTGGCGAAGCGCAGAGAAAAAAAAACTTGGCAGTTATTTTGGATTTTACGATGATGCCAGTGAAACCACCTGCAATTTTTTACGGGTTACTGCAGACACATCGGTTCCCGCATCATTGATTCCTCAAGATATTATTCATAATGCAGCACTCGCAGGCAGCCCCAACAACACCACGCTCAATCCTCTTAAGGAAACCATCACATTTAATCCGTACATTGAATACTATGGCTTTACGACTACTAACTCTGTACGCATTGGCAATTGGCTTACCATTCACACCAGTATGCCTTGGATGAAAAAACGGCATGTGCTTGGAATGCTAAGCACCGATAGCATAAAAACAATTGTTGAAGAGAACGCTCAGGGAGTGATGGATTTTTTTACCGGCAACCTTTCACAAGAACGCCCTACCAGTAAAAACCAGCAAGATCGTTTAGAGTATGGAAAACTGCAAAATGAGCAAAGCGTGAGCGGACTTGCCGGCATTGTCATTCAATGCCTCTTCTCCCCAGAAATTAACTCTGATATTGCTGCCCATTTTGGTTTTACCACAACCCTGCCTACTAATAGCAGAGCTCAAGGACGCTATCTCTTTGAACCGCTTATGGGCAATGGCGGACATGCAACATTTGGTATTTGCGGAGATATTAACGCACGACTGGGCATCGTAAAAGGAATTCATTATGGAATTGGCGCTCATGGAATCTTAGAAGCAGGCCTTGCCGGCCATGAAGTACGCTCGCCAAGTTTTCTGATTGCCTATGATACGGGCGTTGATGCACAATTTGCACGCTATGCACTTGCTGGCAAACAAAATGCTCGTCGCCTTTTCCCGCTCATTAACATGCTCACGCAGATGGTGAATGTAAAACCAGGAACATCGGTCGCGGCTGATGCACATGTCTGGGCCTCATACAAAAAAATTGCGGCCATGTTTGAATACCGCTACACACACGCTACAGAAGAAAAAATAACTCCCCTGTTCCCATGGCCAAGCAATACCTATGCGGTTTCGCGGCTGAACTATGCACAAACTAACACCGTGGGAGACGTGACAACCTATCGTACTTTTAACATTACTGACCATAGCACACTGTTAAATAGTGCGTCGCTCAAAGAAGAAATGATTTATTATGAAGCGGCTGCTACACCCACACAAGCAACGCATACCCTTGGTTTAATTCTTGAAGCGACACCACTCTCGCAATACCCTAACAGCAAAATTACCGCATATGGGCACTATTCATTTACTGGATCAAAGTTATTTGGTGTTGGTGGGTATGGTATTTCATTCTCTCTTGCACACACTTTTTAAAAACGTATTAACAAACCATTGAGCTAATGAATATTTTCTTTTTACGATGCTTGCATGCATACGCGCAATTAATGATTAAGGAAGAATTGGATGAGACATAGTATTGTACTGTTAT
>JBAXGS010000111.1:0-3265 GCA_037139275.1 bacterium
GGTCAGGTCGGTGAGTCCATCGTAGCGGCCCCATGAGCATCCACTTATGCATAGCATAAAATTAAGAAAAGGCACCATAGAACAAAGTTTTTTTAAGAGTTTCATTTTCGCTTTCCTTTTCTATTTTTCCCTTTTGGAGCTGGTTCACATGGAGCTGACGGAATATCAAAGCAGGGCAGTGTTTTTAATTGGCGTATTATACTTGGCGCCATGTTTTCTGCATTGCAAATGCTTAGAATATGACAGATCATTTCTTGATGAAAGAGGTCATGAATGAGTGTATCTATGTATCCGGATTGTTTTTCTTTAATAGATTTTTTTATGGGGCCGCATTTTGTAAATTGCTCGCGTTGTCCAGCGTCATCTACGACTGCCTTTTTTTGTGCGCCATTAAAAGCATATGAGCGTAATGGCATGAGAGTATGTACAAGGTAGGTATCAACAGCAAATGCCTCTGCTGGTGAGAAGGTTTTATCTTCTACCTGTTTTCTTAAAAACATGATCATCGAGGTAATTGTCCATCTATGAACCATTTCCATGATGTCGTTCACATCTGTTGCATCAACAATACGAAAATGAGGGAGCTCTGTGTGCTCGAGTATATCTTGATGCCATGGCGTTTCTGATGCTGGACTGCATATACCAAATACTTCACGAATATTTTTGCGTAGAGGGGCGGTGGTTTGGTAGTGTTGAAGGTGGTTATAGATGAGATCTGTGGCCAATGCATAGATAAGGCTATAGATACTTGCTGCGATTTCCTCTTCAGTGAAGTCAATTTTTGCTTCCATGATTGCCAGTATTTTATTTTTTGCCTCAGATAATATATGGGCACACTCGGTGTACTGTTGAGAATGTGCCAGTAAGTTTTTTTGCGCTGGGACAAGGTGCTCCCAAAATGTGTCGGCAGTAACTTGGGGCATAAATCTCGTCAGAGTAGCCATTAAAACATGCGATTGTGTTGTGTCGTGTAGTTTTGATTTTTCTTGGCAATAGCGAAGTATTTGATGTCTGATGACGCCGATAAGAGGGTGCTCTGCGTCGGATGCGCCGCTTCCCGCGCCTGCGGGGCCGTCATCAGCTGCTGCTATAAAAGTACATTGAGTTGTGAGTAAGAGGAGAAGGATAGGTACTTTTTTTAGATTACATTGCATGCGCGTAGAGCCTTTATGTGTTTAAGAGAAACAGAGAAGCGGTAGTATACGGGGAATCCTTTTCTTTTTCAAAAACCAACCATACTTTTTGGCGGTGTATTTTTGTAATGAGCAACATTTGCCATAACGTGAGTCGCTGTGCTAGAGTCGCCAACGCATATACAGGAAGGGCTTGCATGAAAACTCCGTTTCTCGTTATTGATTCGATAGTAAAAACATATAATGATGCTCGCGCACTTGATGGAGTGAGTATGACTATTAATAAAGGTGAGATATTTGCCTTGCTTGGTGTTAATGGTGCGGGAAAAACAACACTTTCATCTATTATTGCAACTCAACACCCCCCAACAGAAGGGGATATTCTTTTTAAAGGGACTTCAATTTATCACGATCTCCGTCGCTATCGGATGGCGCTTGGGTTTTGTCCTCAGCAGTCAAATTTGGATCCATATTTAAGCGTGCGGCAAAATCTGGTTTTTGCAGGACGCTTTTATGCCATGAATGCTGCTGCTGCCGCAGCCCGCGCTGACGAACTCTTGTCATTATATGACCTTGAGCGGTACAGTGCTTATAAGATTGATGAGCTGTCTGGTGGAACACGTCAGCGGGTACTTATTGCACGTGCATTAATGCATTCCCCTGAGCTGGTGATTCTTGATGAACCAACGGTGGGGCTTGACCCAGATATACGTCGGCAATTATGGGATCATATTGCGGCACTGAGAGATGCGGGAGTAACTATTATTTTAACGACGCATTATTTAGATGAAGCTGAGGTGCTTGCGGATCGAGTCTGTTTACTCAGAGATGGGAAAATTCAAGTAATTTGCACCGTGACTGAATTAAAAGCAAAACATGATGATGATTCGCTAGAAGATATTTTTATTCGCTTGTCCAGGCAAGCATCAAGTGTTTGTGATTAGTGCACACCGTATTAATGACTGAAGGAGTGTGACATGGAAAGTATTCATGAGTCGTTGCGAGTATTAGGATTACTCGTTCAGCGAGAGTTGTATGTTATGCGCCAGTCTTGGCGATCGATTATGTTTAGTGCATTAGTCTTTTCGGTTTTGCTTGCGTGTGCGTCTCGCTATTTTCTTCCGCTGATGGGCATGTCTGAGGAATGTATTATACCGCTCTTTTTAGGCTCATTTATTGTTTCATGTTTGTCTATTGGGTATGCCTGTTGCCTTGAAGTTGCGTATGATGTACGATCTCCTCAGTTAATTCGGTATTACAGTACGTTGCCAGTGCCATTTGGCTGTATTATCGGGGCGCAAGTTTTAGGGATTATGATTAGAATTATAGTGCTTGCCATTCCGGTTCTTTTTTGTGGACTGTGTATTATTAATATGTGGATGTTCTTACACATCTCATGGTTTGCGTTACTGGGTATGATCGTTCTTGCCGCTGCATTTAATGCGTTGTTTTTTCTTATACTCGCCTATCAATGTTCTATACCAGTCTTATTGGGTAATGTGTGGCCACGGTTTCTTTCGCCCTTATTTGCGTTTGGATGCGCATTATATCCCTGGCGGACCGTTGAGGCGCATTCCCCATTTTTTGCACAGGTTCTTTTGTATAACCCAATGACCTATTGTGTTGAAGGATTGCGCAGTGCATGCCTGGGTGGGAGCGCCTTTCTTCCTATTGCCCGGTGTATGCAGGTTTTGTTTGCCGTGAATTGTATGTTAAGTGTTGTGTTGTGGTTTGTTTCAGTCAATGCAGTTAGGCCAGTCCGTCTTAAAAGGAGCTCTCTATGACAGGGTATAGGCACGTGTGGGTTTTACTTGCTCGGCAATGGTTTTTAGTACGTAATAACGTTGTTGATAACATTATTAACTATATGGTGATTTGGCCTGCATTATTTTCTGCTACCAGTGGTTATCTTGTTCCTCGTGCGTTTTTTCCACAGAATGCGTTGATGAAAGGTACAGAATTAATTGTGGGCATGGTGTTTCTTCAATTTTTTGTCGTTTCGTACTTTGCGGTGGTAGAGCTGCTGAGTGAGCGTGATGAGTCTCGTGTGTTGCAGTATCATGTTCAGGCAACTTCGTATACTGCTACGTTTATCTCACGGCTGCTTTTTTATACGATGTATACGTATATTT
>JBAXGS010000112.1:0-3254 GCA_037139275.1 bacterium
ATCCGTCGCCAAGGCTATGGCTGGCAGGCCAGCAAAGGTTAGACGGCTGTCCGCCGAAGTCTTGACGTAGGCTGGACTTTCTAAAAGCACTCTAATAGCCGTCGCCCTTCGTGTACATACTATAAGAATCTATAAGCACCGCAGAAAGAACCATCCCTTAAACGCAAGAGCAAACTGAGCCCCAAAACCTTTCTCCACAAGCCATTTAAACCCCTCCACAATAAGTTGTTTGACAGCCCAGTAACGGTTATGGCATAGTAACAGCGGTAATAATTGTTACCGGTACATAAATTTTGAAGGGATAAAATTATGAAAAATATGATGCTTGTACTTGCACTGTGTGGAACTGTTTCAGCCGTTGTTGTAGCAAACGAAGAAGTAGTAGAGCAACCACTTCTTGAAGGCGTTGAAGTAGTTGAAGTAGTTGAAGTAGTTGAAGTAGTTACTGGCCTTGAAGGTCATGTTGAAGTAGCTACTGGCCTTGACACAGAAGCTCCAGCTGCTGTTATTGAGGAAACAACTCAAGAAGCTCCCGAAGCTGCTGTAAAAACAGACGCAGGTGCATAAATATCGATTACATTTCATACAATACAAACGATGAGAGGCCTCTGGAATTCCAGAGGCCTCTCATCGTTTAATACGCTAACCATTGACTTTCCCACCACCTTCTGTAAATTTGAAAGTGTGACTTTGAAACTTACAAGGAGCCCTATGATATCGTACCAACGAGCCGCACTCACTCTTATTACTCGATACGCTGAAATCTATCCTGCCGTAGCAATTAATGGCCCTCGCCAGTCAGGAAAAACCACGCTTGCAAAAACAGCATTCCCTCACTTGCCCTATGTTTCACTTGAAGAACTTGATGTTCGCATTCGCGCTGAGCACGACCCTCGCAAATTCCTATCAGCATACCCAGACGGTGCAATTTTTGATGAAATTCAGCTCGTCCCTCATCTTTTGTCTTACCTGCAAGGTGTTATCGATACAAGCAATACTACGGGCCGCTTTGTCATAACCGGTTCGCAAAATTTTGCACTCAATGAAAAGATAACACAATCACTTGCTGGCCGCGTTGGACAAGTAACGCTGCTTCCGTTGAGTTATTCAGAACTTGCGACAGCCATAAATCCGCTCGACCTTATTGTGAAGGGAGGGTATCCACGACTCCACCTCAAAAACATGCTACCTCATGAATTTTACCCACACTATATTCAATCGTATATTGAGCGAGATGTCCGCCAAATAAAAAACATAGAAAATCTGAGCACATTTAAACTTTTCACCGCCCTATGCGCCGGCCGCGTAGGACAGGTCTTAAATCTTAATACACTGGCAGAAGACTGCAGTATTACGCAACCCACCGCTCGGCAATGGCTCACTATTTTGGAAGCAAGTTATATTGTTTTTACACTTCGTCCATATCATAAAAATTTTAATAAGCGGCTCACCAAGTCTCCAAAGCTTTATTTTTATGACACCGGAGTAGCTGCGTCACTCCTTGGAATAAAAACACCTGAAGAACTGAATACTCATTACGCACGGGGAGCATTATTTGAAAATCTCATCATTCTTGAAGTGTTAAAAAACAGACTTAATAGAGGACACGAGCCACGTATGTACTTCTGGCGTGAAGGCACCACTGAAGGTGGCGGCAAAGAAATTGACTTAATTGACGAGTGGAATGGTGCAACCAACTTGTTTGAAATCAAATCAAGCCATACCTTTCATCCGAAAGATGCAAAAACATTAGAAACGCTTGCCCCACTCTTTTCAAACTCAAAATCTGCAATTGTATATGGCGGGCCGCAGCAGGGCGTTTTTGGAGACACCACACTGCTCTCTCTTAATACCTTAGAAAAAGCGCTGGTGTAAGAATTATTCTTACACCAGCGCTTAATATTACTGCAACGTACTATACGACTCGCGTTAACTACAAGATGCTCCCGCGCTTCCACCCCCAGCACCAGCGCTGCCTTCACCATGAGATATAACTGTTGAGCTATGCCCTGTCGCAAATTGAATATCTTCCGGGCCTACAGGCATAAACAAGCGGTCTCTGGCTGCTCTTACTGCCTCGACCCAACGCACATCTACATTCTTCGCAATAACCAACGATGCCCCAACAGGAAGAGGTTTTGTAGATTGAAAATGTTTTCGAGGCATGGCAACAATATGAGATTCTTTGCCGGATTCTAAACAAAACACTATACACAATGGCACAACCAACCATGTTTCAGGACCATCTTGATGCGCTAGATCAAACCCCTCTTTTTCCTTTCTGCATACGTTGTTAACTTCAATCATTATGTCACTAATAATTACATCATCAAAAGTGAATTGAGAGAGCAACTCATTTGAAAAATAAAACTCACACAAAAGTGCTTTCGTCTCTTGTTTGATTAGTGCATTCTGTGAGTTCCACATTCTACAGACAATAGGGAATAAAGCCCACTTTACCAGATCAGCTTGATAAACATCTTCATATGTTGGCCTAGTAACATCCCATAAGAACTTATGAAGAAACCAAAACAACAACCAATCTGCACTGATAAAATCTTGCTCAGCAGTATCATGCCCTAAACGAGCCCATAAAGAATTCCATATACCATAAAACCTAGATTCATGTTTAATGAGAGCTCCCAAAATAGCCATCTTCATTCGCAATGTATCATCAGTAAACGTAACTGAAAATTGAGACTTAGCTGTTGCGGCTACTCCATCTTTATCTTTTGAAAATTCATCTAGCAGGAATGTAACACAGTCATGGGCTTGAATTCTCAGCTCATCACCAACCAATCGCTTAATGGGCACCAACATATCCCTCAATGAAGCCGATTTCCCATCTGATGCCCAAAGAGTTCCAAGCGTAAGTGCCGCGCAAGCAACCAGACTAAATTTATATTTATTGACCATATCTTACCTCTTTTTAATACACACCCATTCCAATACACATACTCAACATTCTCTACAAGAAACGCATCTTGTAAAAACTGGAAGCCTTCAATCTCACACGAATTTTGAAACACTCGCGTTAACTACAAGATGCTCCCGCGCTTCCACCCCCAGCACCAGCGCCTCCGCTGCCTTCACCATGCGGAACAAATGTTGCAGTATGCCCAGGCGAAAACGTAACAGTCTCACCTTCATGCACAAGCACCGATGCCCAATCAGGAAGAGGATTGGCCTCATCGTTATAAGCTTCTCGATTTTTAACTAATACCATAGGTCCGCCTGCGGAACTCAAACTCACC
>JBAXGS010000113.1:0-3250 GCA_037139275.1 bacterium
CCCTGTATTAAAATACTCCGACTTTCATCGTCAGCAAAAAAATATTGCATCCGCGCAGGCCCCACATGTTGGCGGATACAGTGCTGCCACATACACTCCAGCCGGAGCTTGAGTGGCTCGGTCCATGCAAGCCACAGTAATGGCACTGTCGCATGAACACTTTTCCCCAAACAGGATGATGCTAATAGTTGCCTGGCACGCCGCACGAGCGTTGCCCGTGACGCAATATGCAGCACCTTATCCACAACCAACATCCCCAGCGGTGATGAGCGACCGGTAAGCAACGTATGAAGAACACTCCCCATGGGCTCTCCCCGCGCCATAAGCAGTGGCACCATACCACTTACCGAATCATCCATCACCACTGAGAAATCTGCTCGCTGCGCAATTGTCTGTACTACCTCACGCAACGGTTTTTGGCATACACATAATTCTAAAGGTTGTTGCAACTGAGGATGCAAAAAACAATCTTGTAAAAAATCTTCAATCCGACGGCTCCCGGTTTCAGGTACCTCAGAAACTGGCTGCGGTGGCAGTGGCTGAATAAGTGGCTGAGCATATAAGTTCCCATACAAAGAGGTAGCAATCAACAAGAGCCCACCCCACATCATACCGTCACCCGCAGGCAAAAAAACCTTCCCACTCCGCGTGGCTGCAAACTATAAGAGCTATATGAAATACCTGCAAGGTAGCACTGGCACACACAGCTCAGAATTGAGGCGGCCGAGCCATCAAGAGTAATAGCATCTGAGGAAGCACTCACTCTGCATTGTGCCTGATGCGCATACCTCTGCACCAGTCCATCAGGATTGCCCCGGCCATGCACCGTACTTTCCCCGCAGAGGACTGTAGGCGATTCTGACAACAGATAGGCATACAGCGGGTAGCAATAAAAACTGCAGATACCCACGCACACCACCTGCAGCAATACGCACACCGCAATGCTATACCAAGAAAGAGGAAGATAAAAATGAACCACAATATACCTGCTGTGTTTGTTATAAAACAGCACACATGACAGATATTCCTTTGAAAAACCGAAAAAACAATACGGTTTTACCTCTCTTCGTGTAAAGAGATAACCAAAATAAAAGTTTTGCTATACCCAATAACGGACAACAAAAAATGTTACAACTGATGCAACAGCGGTGGCATATGTACCCCATGCAAGATCAACAACCGTAACCAGTGCTGGCCAATCACGCAGCGTTGCATGATTAGTAAAATCATACGCACCATACGCCACAAATCCGAGCAAAGCACCACGCAGCAAAACTTGAAGCCACGTTGAATTAAGATTCGGCTCAACAACAAGCACTGCTATACCAAGAGGGTACGTCACATAAAACAGAATTGCCGGCAACGCCACAAATGAGGTCCCAAAAAGATGCGCGAGCTGCTTGAGATAAAACGATTTCATAAAAAGCATAAGCCATACACCATCAAGAACCGCCAAGACCAGGGCACTCACCCCGTAACTGAGTAACACATTATTCATCTAAAAACTCCTTAGTACTCACACTTCTGTGAAATGAAATAGCACGATGATGCGCGTAGTCACGCAATGCAACCAGCGATCCTTGTGCCCGCAACTTAGAACTCAACACTTTTCCTTCAGGGAACTGACGTGAGTATACCGTCTCTTCCCGTTTTGCAAGACTCACCAAATCAACCGTGGTTCCGGTAAGCATCTCCTGTAATACCGCAAACGCGGCACTCAATTGACCTTTGCCACCATCAATAACAATCAAATCTGGAAAGTCATCTTGAGTCTTATAGCGCCTCTGTACCACTTCTTGCAATGATGCATAATCATTGTTACCCGGAACTGTCTTAATATGAAAGTGTCGAATCCCTTCTGGATCAGGCTTTCCATCGGTAAAACGGACACATGCTCCCACCATTGCATGGCCTTGCTTATGAGAGATATCAAAACAATCTATGCGACGAGGAACGCGCGCAAGGTTAAGAAACTGCCGCAATTGCGTCGCAAGTTTTTCAGGCCGTGCGTATTCATCACGCGCATATATCTGCGCATGCGCCATTAACTCTGCATGTTCAAGACGCGCCGGCGCATTCACTACAACAGCATAGGGCAGCTGATGCCACTCTTGCGCAAAACTTGCCAGCATCTCGCTTTCAAGCACCGCTTCTGAAAGTATTACTTGAGGCGAAGGCCTCGTGTCCCGATAGAAACTAAACAGATAATTACGAAGTTCTTCACGATAATCTTCTTCAATCAGCGGCACACACATAACCCGCTCTTTTCGCAAAATACCCTGCTGTTCTCTGAATAAAAAAAGTGTCCCAAACGGCTCTCCATATTCTGGCGACAACCAAACCCACACATCTTTCTCTGCAAGCCTTTTTAAGGAATTGGGACGGTCAAACCGCGTCGCAATACTTTGGTATACTCGTGTAATAGCTTCTGCGTACCGAGTAAGTTGCGCTGACCGTTCAAACCGTAACTGTGTATTTGCTGCCGCAATTTCTCCAGCAATATATCGCTGCATTTCATCAGGTTTTGAGTTGAGTGCTCGTTTTAAAAACTCGATCCGTTCACTATACCCAGCATAATCAAAATCAGATTTACACATGCCGGCACAGCGCCCCACATGAAACGCCAGGCATCCTCCGGGAACTTTGCGGGAACAGACAAATAATTGAAACGTCTCACGCAAAAACATATAGGCGGTGCGGGCAGCCCCTTTATCAATGAACGGGCCGAAATACGACCCTTTTTTCTTTTTCGTTCTCACGAGCTCAAAACGGGGAACCGCCTCATTGGTAATACAAAAATACAAATACGGCTGACCGGTCTTTAGAAGAATATTAAAGGGAGGCTGATAGCTTTGCACCATGTGCGCCTCAAGGAGCAATGCAGCAAGTTCTGTAGGGGTTTCTTGCCACTCAACAAAATCTGCAGAGTCCAGAATACTGGTCGCTTTCCATTCAGATCCATACCCAACAAGATAGTTCTGCAAGCGATTTTTAATCTGCTTTGCTTTCCCAATATAGATCACCGCCCCATCATCCTGTTTAAACAGATAAATTCCTGGAGTCTGAGGAGCTGTACGAATCAATTCAGCAATTTTTTTAGGTTTCATTTACTCACCCAGAATGCATTTCATAGTTTTTAGACTGACCATAGAAGTATACAACACCGGTAGTATAATTTTTCCATACAAGGTTGGCCACATATGAAACACTTTCTCTCTTTTATGACTTTCTGCCTCATGAGCGCCCTCTC
>JBAXGS010000114.1:0-3227 GCA_037139275.1 bacterium
TCAAGAGATGGCGGTGCGCTGGGTGCTTCCTGAGCTTGGTTGGTGGTAGAGAGTGCAAACGCAAAAAGGATTGTGGTGATTACATATAGTGTCTGTGTGCTAAAAAACCTACGTGGTCGAATAAAGAATGCGTGCATGCAATTTTCCTTGGAGTGTAATTTTTTATACGGCATTATCTAGTAAATATAGTGCCATATTTGTAAGAATTAGCAACATTTTTCTATTGATCGTGTTTAAAGTTGTAGTATCAGTGAAAACAGCGTGGGTGCTATTCTAATGGTTTTTTGGTAGAGTATTCTTCATTCTACCAGCAACATGAGGTTTTTATGGAATATCTATCGCCAGGCATTATTTGGCTTTTAATGGGGGTTGGACTGCTGCTTATTGAGCTCTTTACTCCCGGTCTTTTCTTTTTTATATCGTTTGCGTTTGGTTCATAGTTTGGAGCGCTGGCTGCTTGGCTTGGCTACTCTCTTTTTATACAAGGGGCTCTTGCGCTGCTTGTCTCGCTTATTCAGTTTTTTGGCATGCGGCGGCGCTTAAAGCAGTTTACTGATTCTGCTCAGACCCCAACCAACATTCATGCGCTTCAAGGCAAAAAAGGAGTCGTTCTCGCTGAGATCTCCCCGCTGGGAGTGGGGAGTGTAAAAGTTGGTGGGGAGCAGTGGGCTGCAAGTTCTTCGTCTCTATGCCATAAGGGTTCATGCGTAAAAGTACTGCGCGTTGAAGGTAATCGTCTTATTGTTTCTCTTGATACTACAAAGGAGTAATTACATGGAATCTTTCTCATTGTTTATGCCTATCAGCATACTGTTTCTGGCCGTGCTCGCGTTGTTTTTTATTATTGTGCTTATGAAGGCTACGTATATTATTAATCAAGCTGAAGTGGTGCTTATTGAGCGTTTTGGTAAATATCACCAAATGCTGACGTCAGGAATTCATTTTATTGTGCCGTTTATGGATAGAGCACGCATGACCAATTGGACCTTTCTTAAGGATCAGCCGGGAGCTCGTCATCCATATCGGTATATTATTCCGGTGGAGCGTATTGATTTGCGTGAGGCGGTGTATGACTTTCCTAAGCAAAACGTGATTACCCGTGATAACGTCACTATGGAAATTAACGCGCTGTTGTACTATCAAATTACCGATCCAAAGCGCGCAATCTATGAAGTGTCTGATTTGCCACAAGCGATTGAGAAGCTTACGCAAACTACCTTGCGTAACGTTATTGGTTCACTTGATTTGGATGAGACGCTTACCTCTCGCGACCAGGTGAATGCAAAGCTTCGTATTATTCTTGATGAAGCAACCGATAAATGGGGCGTTAAAGTTAACCGTGTTGAATTGCAAGAGGTTAACCCGCCGCTGGACATTCGTAATGCAATGGAAAAGCAGATGCGTGCAGAGCGAGATCGCCGGGCGCTTATTCTTGAAGCTGAAGGTAAAAAAGCGGCAGCAATCTTAACCGCGCAAGGTGAAATGGAAGCGGCTATTATGTCGGCAGAAGGGGCGGCTCAAGCTCGTCTGAAGCATGCGCAAGCGGAAGCAGAAGCAATTTTAATGCTCCAAAAAGTAGTACCAGGGAGTGATCCGTTTCCGTATATGATTGCGATTAACTATCTCAAAGTATTGCCAGAAATGATGAAAGGCTCTGAA
Organism: bacterium; assembly: GCA_037139275.1. Lineage (GTDB taxonomy): Bacteria > Babelota > Babeliae > Babelales > JAUPTZ01 > JAUPTZ01. Next base: position 1,660 of record JBAXGS010000114.1, read on the forward strand.
GGTAAAACAGTTGTTGTGCCGTATGAGGCCTCTGGAATGCTTGGTGCATTAACGACTATGAAAGAGTTGTTTAATCAGAAGTAATAATACTTGATCGTATTGCGATCAGGTATTATTACTCGTCGAAGCTTTAGCGAAGATGGGTAGTGCCTAGACGTGTTACGAGTTATAGAAGTGTAAAGAGAGGCCGATGTATCATACATCGGCCTCTCTTTTGAATAGCTATTGCTTAAACTTGTTGTGATTGAGAGTGCTGTGTGGCTCCAACCAGTGGCGTTACTCCAATTTTTGGCATACTGACTTCGCGCACAAACGCTTGTACTTGCTTGAGCATAGCGTCACGCGCTGCGTGATCAGTTTCAAATTCTTGTGTGCAATCCAAAATCAAAATAGGCACGTCGATGAGTGACGAAAGAACATCTTGTTTGCTGATAAGCCATTCTTCGTGGCGATCGTGGAGCGCTTGAAGATATGATAAAGGAATAGACGATTCTTCACAGCGAGATCGTTTCTGAATACGCTCAAAACAAACTTCTGGCGTGGTGCGCAGATAAATAAAACCACTTGGTTTTTTTGTATACGCTTGTACCAGCCAGCCGAACCATTCTTTATAAATACTCCATTCAAGAGCGCTCATAAATCCAAGTTCGTAGCAGTTTTTGGCAAAACAATAACGGTCGCAGTATACCGAGCGCTCATAGATCTGAGGCTCAAGAGATGTTGTGGTTGCTTCATGCTCAATTTGTGACTGAATTCTGCTAATAAATGCATACGATTGAAATGTATATGCCCAGCGCTGCGTATCTTTGTAGAAGAGGTCAAGCAAGTTGCCTTCTTTGTCTTTCCGTTGCCATTTGTCGGTTGGCTCATACACAACGTCAATTCCAAGTTCTGAATGCATGAGGCGAAGAAAGGTTGATTTTCCTGCGCCAATATTTCCTTCAACAACAAAATGAGGGGCCTTATGCGCCATAGTAACCTTTCACTTGAATATATATGTTTCGCTTGATGCAAGCGTGCTTTTTACATGAATTAAGGAGTGACTGTGTAAGAAATTATGGCTGATATTGTAAAGACTTTTGCATCGGTTGGCCATACTTTATCTGCTTATTTTTATGATTGTTTTTAGACCCCTGATCTGGTCGATATATTGGCAATGTTTCCAAACTATTTACACAAGCCTCTGTTTCATTTTTCTCTAGAGGGGTGTGGTATGCAATGCCAAGTTTTTTATTGTTAGCTAAAAAGAGAGTGCTATGTATCAGAAAAATATTTTTAAAGGGTTATGCGTCAGTTTGTGTATTGGTTCAGCAGTTATGCCGACTGTGGCGCAAGATGAGCGAGAAAAGCTTGCAAAAGGATTGGTATATGGGATTAGTGATAAAGTTCTCTGGAAGGCGGTTCGGCAAAAAGAACAACGCGATGTGCTTAATCAGCCACTCACTGAAACAGATGCATTAACGTATGGCGATCAAACTGCATCACTGTTCCTTACTCGTGCCGCACGTTTGCGATATAGCGTGGGTGATTTTGTTGATTTAGATGAAGTACAAGATCTTGCTGAGCAA
>JBAXGS010000115.1:0-3226 GCA_037139275.1 bacterium
GCATACCGACCAAGGACGCATGTACAATCATAATCGGTACGATGCAATGAGCTGCGTGCAGGTGGTAGATTCGCTTACCGATGCAGAAGCGGCTATTGCTGCGCTGCATGATGGTATGATGCCGATAAAAATTGCAACATCTGCACGGGCGGTGCATGGGGTTCAATCACTTGCGTTTGATCACCAAGCAAGTGCGTGGACGCACCAGGCGCCCATTGCACTTTTGTTTGGTACGGGGCAAGGAATGACGCAAGAATTACTCCAGCAGTGCCAGTATGTACTGACACCGCTCTACGGATTTACTCGGTATAATCATTTATCTGTTCGCGCCGCGGTTGCCATTGTGCTTGACCGCTGGCTTGGGTATTTTCAGCCAGTTGAGGAGTAATACGGTTTGCGGCGGTAGCTATGCTAAATAGTTATGCAGGATGGTTGTCAGCAGCTTCTACGTCTTTGTCTGTGCCGGTGTTTCGGATAGATGTACCGTTTCCACCTACTCCTTTGGCAACCATTTCATTGGCTAAAAGCATAGAGCAATCATTTATGATAATTGCATTTATAAGTATTAAAACACTTAATAAAAACTTCATCACTCAGTCCTTTCTATTTTAACGGGGCAATTAATCCACTTAAACATTACAGTGTAATTTTTTGTTGAACGTAAATAGTCGATTGTTTTTAGTAATTTATTCGGTAGCCAGGGGAGCATGAATGTATTTATAAACACTTGATGAGTACTTGGTAATGTCACCACTGGTTGCATTCCTAATAATTTACGATCACGCCAGAAACGTCTGATCATATTAACGACTTCGGTAAGCATAAGAGTGTTTTCCATTCCATATGCAAAAGGGGCTCCTCTATAAATCCCTGTTAACCCATTACTGCTGATAAAAATTCTTTCGGTAGCAGCACAAAGGTACGCAATAGAAGATTCCGCATAGTCACTCACAATACAACCTTCAATTAAAAGAACTGCTTGGATTTCTTCTATAGTGTCTTGGATCCAATCTATCGCTTCTTGTGGTTCTGTTACCGTGTGTGTGATTACTTCAAAGCCGGTTTCTTGTAAAGCGTGGGTGAGCTTGGCCGCTCTTTGTTGTATTAATCCTTGCATGCCTTGTGGCTGGTAAGGAATAGAGATTTTTGTAACATATGGATACAAGAATTTTAGTTGTTGGGCATAATCCGTTGCGGATAGTTCTGCAACACAGACTCCTGACATAGCACCACCGGGGCGGTCTAATGACTTTATGGTTTTAAAGCTGGTAGGATTAGAGGCTCCGACAAATACAGTGGGGATAGGTCCTTCATTAATATGTATTTGAGTAACCACTCCCGTTATTTGATGGCCAATACTAACAATTACATCGCATCCATCACTAACGTTTTCATAGAGTGCTTTTTGGGTGTCTTCTAAAGTATCTCCGCACAGTAGTATGTATGGCTTGTATTCCTCGGTTGGCGTCTTTATCTCATTAAGCATTGTCATAAGGGATAATGCTACTTGCTTATGGTCATCTTGTTTTACAAGACCCATAAGAAATACGTTACATTTTTTCATAGTAGTTCCTTGGTGCTAAAAACTAAAATTCGGTACAGCTTGGGTCAAACACAGACTTCATCTTAAGCAGTGCTTCTTGTTCATCGCTGAGGCTCACTCCCTGGAGGCCAAATGCCCATTCATTACACCGCATACCCGACTGCTCTGGAATCTCTTCAATGGCCCAGCTGGGTGTTTGCGTAAGATCACTATTGTTTAAGATCTGTTCACACACAAGATTTGCGAGGGGAATGCCAAATGCTGCTCCGGTGACGCCGCCGCCGAGCGCGGCACCTTCCAGGACCGAGTCAAGTTCAGAAGCGCAAATAAATTTGCCGAGCACATTACAGAGCGTTACTAATTTTTTGCGATGCACCATTGCGGCCGGTTCATTAAGAATAATAACGCTATCGGCCCCGCTATAGAGGCGATTGCGCAGTTTTTGCATGTGTGCGTCTTGAGGGCTCCAGTGGTGGTGAATAACGCGGATCTCTTTGAGCGCACATGCCGATTCAAGACCCTCTACTTGTTGCAGGATATGTTTTCTGAGTGCACTGCTTGATGGTGCAGGGTCGTATGCAATGCAGATACTTTTTGTAGCAGCGTTAAAACTGAGTATGGAATTAATATATTTTGAAGGAGCTAAAGGAGTGCTGTATACGCCTCCCAGGAGCTGTGATTGACCATTTTGTCCTGCCTCACATAGAAGTTCTCCCGGTGCGCTGGGGAGGCAAAATAATTGAGGATAAGGGAGGAGTTCTTTTGAATTGAGTGTGCTGACCATTTGGCTTTCGTGCCAGCCAAGCGTCACAATATAGGTTTCATCCGCCGGGGCTTTGGAGTACTTTTCATTGTAGCTTTTTAAATTTGCTTGGATCTCTTGCGCCGACCCATCAATACTCAAAGACTCGGTTGTTATTTTGAGTGCAGGAAATATATCTAAAATTGAGTTGCGTACTTGCGCTTTAATATCATCTGCCCATCTGCTGTGTGCACTGCTATGCGCCATAATAAAGTGAAGTTTGTTTTGAATCGTTTTTGGAGTTACGGCTACGGTGAGGCGCGTGCGTCTTATTTTTACACTAAATTTTATTCTCTCATTATCGTCCTCTGGTTCAGGAGCGTTGAGTGGCGATTGCCACATTTGCGCGGCGAGAGTGTCTAATTTTTTAGCATTAAGAACGCATTTAGTATTTAACGGCATAATCTATCCTTTCAATCTATCGAGCTGCTTTTTTTAAGAGCTCCCGATATGTGCTACTTACTGTGGCAGTTATAGTACGAAAGAACAGGCATATATTTTTACGTGGGAATATACACTTGCTATATGTGACGTGAGGGTCATATACGGCAAAAATGTAGTCCTATTTTGATGAGAAAGCAAATTTAAAATGAGCTTAACAGGTGAAAAGCGTTGCCGCAGGATGCAACCATTTCTTGTGTTATTACGTGTAGATCATTGAAATGAAAGATTTTTAGGGGAAAATAGGTTTGAGAGCACTCTTTAGCGCTCTCAAACCGTAATGCGTTGTTATAAAATTGCGCAGCGTGATTGAGGAGTGACCGTTGTTATGATTATATCTTTTGAATCACCACTCCAAGAAGTAAGAAGCAGTTCGAGCAATGACTGGCCGGGTGATATTCGGGGTTGACGGCTAATACGTGTTCGTTTCTCATCGAGTG
>JBAXGS010000116.1:0-3191 GCA_037139275.1 bacterium
GTCTCACTGGGCTTGCAAATGAAGAAGTAGTGAATGGCGGTTGTGAGCGTTGTGGGGCTCAGGTGCTGAAAAAAGATGTTCGCCAGTGGGTGCTTCGAATTACAAAGTACGCCGATCGACTCCTTGCAGATCTAGATACGCTTGATTGGCCTGAGAAAGTAAAATTAATGCAAGCTAACTGGATTGGAAAAAGCGAAGGGCTTCTTTTTACCGCTCCGGTTAAAGGATTAAATCTTTCGTTGCAGACTTTCAGTGCGCACTTTGAAGCATTTGCTGCTGATACATTTGTGACAATTGCACCTGATCATGTCTTATTGCTACAACTTCTTGAAGGTGTAGAGAATCGAGATGAGATTCTTGCGTTTTGCGGCGACATGGTTGCGCGGCGCAATGCACGTGGTCGAGTTGAAGAAAAAGAATCAGAGGGTATATTTACAGGCCGTTTTATTATCGATCCAGTGAGCGGTAATGAGCTGCCTATCTGGGTTGCAAGTTTTGTTCTTGCTGAATATGGAACCGGTGTTGTGAAGTGTTCTGCGCATGATGAGCGTGATTTTGCATTTGCTAAAAAATATAATATTCCTTTGAGGCCCATTTTGGTGCCAGAAGATCCAATACTTGCCCAGCAGGTAAAAAATCTTGAGTGGTGTTTTACCGATATGATTAACGGAATCTTGCTTGAGCCAGCACCATTTGCTGGCCGCAGGGCGGGTGAGTGTCGGGCAGAGATTATTGCGTATTGCGAGAAGCAAGGATTTGCACAAAAACAAGTAAGCTTTAGACTGCGTGATTGGTTATTTTCTCGCCAGCGCTATTGGGGTGAGCCGATTCCATTAGTGCATTGTGCATCATGTGGTATTGTGCCTGTTCCTGAAGATCAGCTTCCTATTGCGTTGCCCGATGTAAAAGAATATGAACCAACTGGAACAGGAGAGTCTCCCCTTGCTGGTATTGAATGGTGGGTAAATACGCAGTGTCCACAATGTGGCGGAGCTGGCAAGCGTGAAACAAATACTATGCCTCAGTGGGCAGGATCGTGCTGGTATTTCCTGCGATATCCAAACCCTCATCTTGAGACCGCTGCATTTTCTCCTGAAGATATGCAAAAATGGTTGCCAGTCGATTTATATGTTGGTGGTATTGAACATGCGATTTTGCATTTATTGTATTCCCGATTTTTTATTAAGGTGCTGTATGATTTAGGCCATCTTCCTTTTTCTGAGCCATTTAAGCAGTTGTTTAATCAAGGCATGGTATGCATGTTATCTCCGACAACAGGACGTGTTGAAAAAATGTCTAAATCAAAAGGGAATGTTGTAAATCCTGATGACATTGTTCAGGAGCTTGGTGCTGATACGCTTCGTATGTATATGCTTTTTATGGGCCCGCCAGAGCTTGATACTGAGTGGCAGATGGAATCAATCAAGGGTGTTCATGGATTTATTGGTAGATTATGGCACTTTCTTCATACGCCAGCAAATCGCACAGAGAAAGCATCAGAAGAATCGTATAAAGCTTTCCATCGCTTTTTAGCTGCCTATACACAGCGAATTGAATCATATAAGGTGAATACCGCCGTTGCATCACTTATGGAGTACATGAATGTTTTAACCAAGCATAAGCTACAACTTGATGATGAGCTGCTTTTTAACTTGCTTTCTGTTATCTCAATTATGATTCCGCATGTTGCCGCAGAACTTCTTGAATCGTTGCTGGGGAAAACATTAGCGCAGTGCCGCTGGCCGGTTGTTGAAGAGAAATATCTTCATGATGACACGATGACTATTGTTGTGCAGGTGAATGGGCGATTGCGTGGCTCGCTTGTTGTGTCAAAAGAGATTGCGAAAGATGAGTTGGTGTCTTGTGCTCAGGCGCATGTTGGTCAGTGGCTTGTGAGTCCTGTTCAAAAAGTGATTGTAGTTCCTGGCAAGCTTATTAACTTTGTTATGAGCGCTTAAATGGTTATAGCCAAGCACGTTCAAAATACTGATTTTCAAGCAAATGAGATAAAGCAAGTTCGCAGTACACCGTCATTGCGAGCAGTGCGAAGCAATTTAGAAATGCTTTGTATGAGTTTGGTCGTGGTGCTGTGTAGCATGAGTATTGCGTCTGCGAGTACTCAGCCATACAAAGAGTTTTTGACGCTGCATGAGAACCCTCGTTTTTTGTACGAGCAAACAGAGGTTACGATTGAGTTGAGACCGTTTTTTATTCCACTCGCACTTGCGCGTGAAGAGATAGGATCAAATGTCGCATGGTCTGATAGAATGATTAAGCTTTTGCATGTGTTTCGTGTTCCTTCTTCGTGGCATTATGTTTCTCCTGAACATACTCATAATACCTATGATGATGTGCGAGTTATGGCTCAGCGTATGAAGATTGAGGCGCCCTTATTATTTTTGACCGGAAAACATAACACTGTTAAAACTATTCAAGCTATTTCATTTGCAGGTAACTTCTATGGCTTGGTGTGTAATCGATCATTTCTCAAGCGACGCACTGCAGAAGAGTGCCGCGTACTTGTTGCTCATGAGCTTGCACGTATTGCACAACGAAAATGTCATACTCCAAAGCTTGCTAAAAAGATCTGGTTGGGAGCAGTACTTACCATTGTTGCTGCTGTGCTTGTGAGGCATATGTATAAAACGGCGACCTCACAAAATAATTTGAAAGAAAAAGCAGCGGAATTTTCAAAGCCATTTATAGAATTTGTGAAAGCTAATTGGTGGTGGTATTTGGGAAGTACCGCATTAGTGTTTGGAAGTAAGATTGGAGCCGAATTTATTGGGGCATATTTAAGTAGAAAATATCAACATGAGGCTGACATGCTTGCTATTAAAGGATTTGGTCATTCACCTGATGAGTATTTGGATGCGCTTCGGATTGTTGAAACAGAAGAAGGTGTCCTGAGGCAAAAAATGCAATATCAGTATAAAAAACATTATGCGTATGTTGCAGACAAGATTGATGCACTGACAGAAAGTGTTCATCCTTATATTGTCTGCTTTTTGAAAAATGAATTGGGACGCCACAATATGAAAGAAACAGACAGGCCTGCTGTTGCACAAAAAACAACAAGCCTGCTGCATATGGGTTCCTCTCTTGATGATCGCATTGCATATGTATATGACAATTTACGGTCAAAAAAAATAAGAAAAATTAGCGAATACCAAGCTCGTTTTGGATGTGCT
>JBAXGS010000117.1:0-3147 GCA_037139275.1 bacterium
GTCACTATTTTTACCTCAGACCTTGGTTCAGTTGAACAAGGAGCCGCTATTGGATTTAGCGCTAAAGAATCAACACAAGGCATTGAAACGGCGCGCTACCTTTTATTAATTTTTAAAGAAAATGCGCGACCAGAAGAACTCCCGGTCAAAGAAGTGCCGGTCGTTCATTTTGTCGGCATCAATGAATCTGCACTTGATAAACAAGGGATTCATATTTCACCTCAAGAACTGGACACTATTCAAAACAAAATCCTCTATAAAAAGGAAACTCCATGATTCAGCTACATAAAACAATTGTAACCGGGATAAAAGTAGCAATAACAACTGCGGTCCTACTCTTTGGCCTGGCGCACACTTCCCTCTTTAATTATGTCATGCAAAAGAAAGAACGTGCTGCTGTTCAGCGCATTATGGCTTTATTCAAACCTCATGCCATTATTCCACCCAAAAAACTTGCTGTGTTTTGTCCTGCAGAGATTGCAGCAATTGATGAAATGCTGGTTGCTGCATTTGATCTCTGTAGCGCACAAGGCATGCAGCTCGACGTAAAAAAATTCTACTACCATGGAGATCTTGCTCTTCTGAAAGGTCAAATAGAGGAAGGCATTTTATGGCAAGCAGATGCCTGCATTTCTGTTGGATGCACCCCTGCAGAAACAGCTCATGCGGTACTCACCAAACGGCAATCCAAAATACCTCATATATTTGCATGCATCACCGACCCTGTTGAACTCGGTATCAGCACTAGCAAATATGTAACAGGAACAACAAGCACCGGAACCGCTGAAGACCCAGCAGGCATTCTGGATGGGTTTGTGCGCTCATTTAAACATGTACGCCCAGACGCACGCACCGTACTCATTTTTACCAGTGGTAATGGTCCACAAAACAATCAGGATATGACTAATTTAATTGAAGCATTTAATAAGCACTCTATTGCTGCACGCAGCATTCACACCGCAAACATCGAAGAAGTAACAAAGTGCGCGCAAGCATATATCACCCGAGATATTGATGCCGTTATCATACTCAGAGATTTTGTCGTAGTAAGCGCTCTGCAATCAATTATTAAAGCATGCCGCATGCATGGCGTAACTGCATTTGCTTCAGACTCAGGATCGGTAACTAACGGTGCTGCTGCTGGCTGCTGTGTTGGAGAGGCAGAACTCGGACTTCTTTTGGGAGAAATCATTCTTAAAGTTGTACATCATAAAATGCCGTGCAGTGAAGTTCCTATTACTTACTTCACAACTTCTCAGCTCTATAGAACACATGTAAATCAATTCGAAATGCATCAGCAAGGACTGAACAACCGAAGCATTTATGATTTAATGAGTGGAGAATCAAAACTTGAATTTTTAAGACGTCGTCCATAAATCAATCAGGCTCAACAAAAAAGGCGCGGTATTTACTGCGCCTTTTTTATTCTCAATACTCTCGTTCTTCCACCAAGCTGCAGTTAATCTATCTGCAAAACAATAAAGGGTGTTTTGTTATTGTTAACACCAGGTCTCCATGACGCAAAAACCGCCACATTACAGATAACACTTATACACACTGCCATGCTCATTACAATAGACTTATTCATACAGCCCCTCTCTCATTACTCTTGAAATCTAGTGAATATATATCTCATTACTACTCGCCTAAAAATCTTTAACAAGATCGTGAATCGAACTGTATGCAAAAATATAAGAATTACAAGAGCATACATCATCTCTGGTGACTGACAGTATCAAAAAAAGACAGTAGTAAGCCCCCAAGTACCACAGATAAGCAATTTTCAACCAAAAAAAAGCATATTTTTAACCGCCGTGCCACTTACAAAAGTGACACATGCAATTCTGCCAGAAACAAAAGAAAACATTCGCTGCAAAAAGATAATTGAGAAGCGGAATACTAAATGAATATTTTAAAGCACGCCGATACGACCTACCAGAAGACATTTCGCGGCAAAAAAAATCAAAATCTATTAACAGCAGCTTGTTTTCATAAAAAATGTATTGAATGCATTGATTGAGAGAGTGATTCGTACACAATAGATATGAAATAAGCAATCATAGAACCAATACTTATCATAAGCACAGGCTGCACTAACGCAATACTGCGGCGTAAACGCTGCGACCGCTCATGTCGCAATAATTCAGCAGTAGCCTCACATACTCCAGCCAAATGCGCCGTACTCAACACTGAAGGCAGCATCTGAACAAAATAATCAGGGATACACACACGCGGAGCGGCACGCATTACGTCATACAATGACCATCCCGCAGACAGGCGATCTATCATGGTACTGAGCACAAAACGCCAATACCGATTAGGATGCACCGCAGCAACTGCCGTAAGCGCAGTGACTATTGGTGCTCCTGCGCGTAGCAACACCGCAATAATCATAAAAAATACAATGCTATGTCCGGCCGCAATAATCGGCCCCCAAAGAGGAACGGACAAGACACCTGTACTGATTGCCCGAGAAAGCCACGGAATAGAGAAATTACTCCTCACAAGAGCGTGCACGCTGACGCCTACTCCAATCATCACATATATCCCATATGCAGCGACAAAACGTGAGCACTCAATGAAAACCCAAAAAAAACCGGACGAATGCTGCGTACTGAGGCTCGACGCACAAAACTGAGCAGCCCAACCAAGAACAAGCACTGCGGCTCCTGCAGTAATAAGAGGAACCATCAGCACAGTGGTCAAGTCAGCACTCACTTGTTGCTGTAATGTGCATGTATCTGCTAAATGACTACACACACGATCAAGCATGCCTGATGTCTGCGTAGCAACTACGGCAACAATAATGCTTTGAGGCCACCATGACTGCGTAGCGTTAAATGCATCTCCCAACAACAACCCACGTTCAATGCCTACAACAACCGCCCGTATTGCTCCCTGCAGCCGCCGGTCGCTGCCTTGCTGTGCAAGAACGGCAAGCGCCTGATACGGAGACATGCCCTCTTTCAGCAGTGTATGGAGGGAGCGAAAAAACAATCCGGGCTGCCCTGCTGATAACTGCTGAGCTTGCTGCATGTACTGCAATTGCTGCCACCACCACAGGGGATACAAAAACATAGAGCAGGAAATACCAACACGAAGAGGAATAACTCGTGCTTTGCGCAACCGACCGTGCACACTTTCAGC
>JBAXGS010000118.1:0-3124 GCA_037139275.1 bacterium
CTACAAATGCTTCTTGTGCTGCGTGCGTATGTGCATTTCGTTGGAGCAGAAAGTGTTCCTCTGCTTGTGAGGGGGTATATGAAAGTTCATAGGGGGTAAATTCTGGCGTGGGCGGTAGTTTTTTCCACGCGTCTGTTTCTAGAATATGGGGTGTTTGGCTGCACCGATCAATAATGATGGTAAAGTCGGTTGCTTGAAAGAGTCCTAAAGCAGCACTTTCTGTATGAATGAGGGGGAGCGATTCGGTGAGGAGTGCGGGGTCTGGGGCAATACACAAGCGCCGTGAATGAAGAAACTTTGATGAGATAAGTTCCAGCTCTACCGCATTGTCTGCAGGAAGATAGGTTATTTTGGTTGCACGCGTTGCATGATTGCTTCGTGCGTAATACAGAGCCATGTAGATAGGAATAGGTGTTTTATTGACCACTCGGATGAGTGTGGGGTCTAAAAAACCTGATTCGACAGAGGAAGTAGTGCAGCACAGGATGAGTACAAAGTATGTTATTTTTTTCATATCTGTAGTCTGCCTTTGTTTTTTCTTCCTTGCAATATAAAAATTCATGAACACAGACCGAAGATGATAAGAATGAAAAGAAATTGACAGACAGCGCAAATGGCTGTTAAAACCTCTTTTTCTAAAAAGCACTAGTATGCGTATTATGTGATGCGGTCACAGAAAGGAATACAATGAACAAATACTGCTTGATCGGATTCTTTGCCGGGTTATTGGGTTGTGGCTTTGTGTCTGCGGAGGTGAGCCGAGAAGTGCGCCGGATACGAACAAATGCGGTGAATGAGTTGTCTTATACATTGCCATGTGACTTTATCACGAAAAAACATTTTCTTAAGGCGCTGCAGTTTATTGAGCAGGATCTGCCTGATAAAGTTCATCAAAAATTATTAAAGATGCAGGCAAAAGCATCTGAGTTGTATGAAAAACGAGAACAAGTACTGATGATTCCTGGTATCACAGAAAAAGATCCTTTAGTGCAGTGCGTTGATGCGCAGTTAGTGGGTGTGGAAAAAGAGCTAGATAATATGTTGTACAACGATGGCATATTTAATTGGAAATCAATGTTTGCGTTTGGTATAGGCGCAGGAGTAGGCGCATGTGCAGGAACTGGCCATTTATATGGTATGCGAGATAAAAGTGGTTTACTGCGAGGCGTAGTGGTGGGCTTGATTGTTGCAATTTTACTCGAATACGCAGTGCGCGGTCGCCGGGCCATTATTGCAGGTAATGCGTATATGGGGCTTTGTTTTGTCTTGCGAGTGGTGTTTAAATTTTTAGGGAAAGTGTTTGACTGCGGGGGGCACCTGGATAAGTTTGGAGCAAAAGTGGAAAAGAAATTTCGAACATTGGGAGCCAAACTGGATAAAGTATTTGGTAAAAAATCATCCACTGCTACAATCACCGCCCTTGCATCAGTTGCAATTGTATTTGCGCTGGGAATTCTTATAAAGCGCCATTATTCGAAGAACCAATCAAAATAAGCTTAAGTTTTCGTACATATTTGCGCAGAAGATAAAGCTTAAAACTATTTACAAAGATTTCTTACTGTCATTATAGTAAGAATAAGAATGCAGTAATTATTTTGAAATTATTAAGAAAAACTCTATACTTACTAGCATGCTGTGTTCTTGCAGCTTTTGAGAAGCAACTTTTATAGTAAACTACCGACAAAGGAAAATGTATGAAAAATAAATTAGTGTTACTGCTTGCGGCAACGCTTGGATTGACTCAAGGTTTTATGAAGGCTGGTGAGAGTGGTACGTCTTTGGGTGCTCCCTTAGCCGACTTAAGACTAACAGGGGATGGTGTTCCTGGTGATGAAGAACGCGGTTCAGGTCAGACTGGACCAGCTGAGCGTGGAGGAGGGCCTGCTGAGGAAGGCGATAAGCCAGGCTGGTTAAAGCGTGCGGGTCAAGCTCTGGGTCAAAAATGGAATAGTTGGAGCGCTAAACTTAGCCGCTCAGGTGCTGCGGATGGCGGATTAGAAGACGGGCTCGGAGAAGGTCGCGACGAGCAACAACGCGGCGTGGGAGCTCTGGCGTATGTTCCTCCTGTTGTTGAAAAAAAAGAAAGTGGCATCGTGGTTAATGGTGTGGAAATCAGTCCTCCTGCTCTTCAAGGTTTCTTGGATCACATCAATGGATTCAGGCTCAGTGATAGAAGTGTTCCCTTCGTTGAGCTAACTGTTGACCGCTTGGTAGAAGATCTCGCTGCTGAAAATCCAACTGCTTTTAATGCTTTGCAAGTCTATGCAGCAAGACTACCTGACTCAATCATTATTCCAGCTGTCGTTAAATCAAGCCAGCCACAGAAACTGGCTTTTGGAACAAGATTTGTGACGCAGCCGCTTAAGCGTGCTGGCACCGCGATCACAGGTGCTGCAAATGGTTATGTTGATGGATACAGATTGAGCAATTGGAATGCTACAGGCATCAGCAAGAAACGTAAAGCAGCGCGTCTTAGCAGTCGTGTAACTCGCGATTTGATTCATGCCGCAAACGTCGCTAATTTGATTGCAGAACTTGCAGGCGATCGCAACATGGTTCTTGATGGGCTGAACGTGAATAAAACGCTGGCAAAAAATAAGAATCTTATGTGGCTTCGCACAGGTAAATCAAAATCAGCTCGTGCGTTGCGTGTGCTTATTAGTTTTGCGCAAGCCGGTCTGTTGGGAACCTTAAATCAATTGGCGCTTGGCAAACTTGTTAAGATGGCTGATGCTCAGCCGTCTGCTGAAGAAGGCGAAGGCGAAGAAGAAGCTTAATTTAATATAGTTTACATGTAGGTGAAAGAGGCCCAGGAATTTCTGGGCCTCTTTTTTATTTGTGCGTTGATCGACAGCCGTTTGTGGGCCATAGCCCTTTGGGCGGCGGCCTAAAGCTATCAACTTACGCTTTTTTAAGCTTCAGCAGACAGGTGGCTGGCAGGCCTGTAAAGGAATAAAGACGGTTGTCCGCCGTAGCTGCATCGCAAGCGTAGGCTGGACTGTGACTAAAAGATACGAAAGAGATTTGAGACTTGGTGTGCCCGACAGGATTTGAACCAGCCGTCGCTACTTGTGGGCCATAGCCCTTTGGGCGGCGGCCTAAAGCTATCAACTTACGCTTTTTT
>JBAXGS010000119.1:0-3019 GCA_037139275.1 bacterium
ACAGAAAAAAGCAAACACTACACATAAAATGCACATTTTTTGCAGCGGGACCAATTGACCGGTAATCCCTACTGCAACCACCGCAATACATACTTCAATAAGCAGGCTCACCCATGGGATATTACTACGAGTAAGACGGGTTAAAAGATGCGCTCCTGGCATATGTCCATGCACTGCCAGCCGATACACATTCCAGCAATTGCTGGTCAAAATACTAAACATCCCGCCAAGCACCGAACAGTACACGCAGACACTGAGCACAAGAGCAATTAATGAAACATCGGGGGCGTACATACCCGCAATGCTCACTAGCTGAGCCGACGGGTTAGCAGAAACTACCCCCAACATATGAGCGGGGAGAAGCGCAGAAACTGAAAACTGAAATGTGGCAAGAAGCGCAGCAACAGAGAGGAACCCATAAATAAATGCCCGCACAATAGTATACTCAGGACGAACAAACAGATGCGCAATGGTACACGTAACCTCAAATCCAATCATTGCGTACAAAGCAATAGGCACCATGCCACTCAACGAGCTTCCCGTAATTTCAGCACATGATATGGGTACCTGCACCCCATGCCACAATAAAAAACCAATCATACAAATGACGGGCACTACTTTTGCCGCAATAAGTATACGTTGAACAGGGCCCTGAAGCGATGCGCCAATAACGTGGGCTCCAGCAAGAAACAATAAAAGACCAGCAACCAACATCAAATGAGGGACGACAGATACTAAAGGAAACAACTGCTCACATAAAGTCACCAAAATATGCGCCATCATTCCAACCGATACCGATTTCCCTACAAAATATCCCCAACCACACAAAAACCCCACAAACGGATGTAAATAGGTCTTTGTATACACATAGAGCCCCCCGCTCTCTGGATGTGCGCGCGCCAAATACGCAAGCACTACCACTACAGGAAGCAAACAAGCAGCCGCCACGATGTATGCAAGAAAACTTCCCGTTCCTCCCATACGAATAAACGGATGAAGATTAATAAAAATACCACTTCCCACAATGACATTAATGTTAATCAAAATAGCAGAAAACAATCCAACGGTGCGCATACTACTCATGAGAGTTCCTTAATTCTTTATCAACAACTGCGGTGACGCATGAATCAGACCACACATTGAGAGCAGTTTCAACCATATCGATTAATGCATAAATAGGAAGAATCAAACCCATCAGCTCTAGTGGCAGATGTAAATGTGAAAGAAACGCACTTGTTAGAAAGAAGCATCCCATAGGAACTCCTGCGTTCCCCACCGCGGCAAGCGTTGACAAAAGTACCCATGCAAGCAAATCAAAAGCGCTCAACTGCATACCGCTAGAAGCAGCTACAAATAAAACGGTAATTAAGATAAATGCCGCACATCCATTCATATTAATGGTAGCACATAATGGCAAACAAAACCGGGCAATTCGAGGGGAAATTCCAGCTGCAGACTGTGCACACTCAAGTGTTACCGGCAACGTAATATTTGATGATTTTGATACAAAAGCAAGCCCAAGTGCTGGCCGAAATGCTTTAAACAATCGATAAGGAGAGAGTCCTTTAATCCATACAAACAACGGTAAAATAACAAACCCTTGCAAAATATTAGCAGCAAGGACCGTTACCACATACCATCCAACCGTCACTAGCTTGCCTGCATTCCCTTGAGTGCTCTGCACAAACAGCGCAGTAAATGCCCAGACTGCCAAAGGCATAATTCGTAAAATAAACCGAGTAATCGTAATCATCATACTAAATAAAGCACTAAACCCAGTGCTCAGCACAACTCGCTCTGGAGTAGGCAATGAAATAATTGCGGCTCCAAAGAGAAGTCCCACAAACACCACCGCCATAACGCTTCCTTGTCCACTAAATACTTGTACAAGATTTGAAGGAACCATTGCCAATAAAAAGTCCATATATGAAGCGCCATGCGCATCAAGCGGAACGGATGACAACTTAGAAGTGGCTGCGCTTACTGTCCCAACCGGGTCAATTAATAAAAATAATACTAATCCAACCAATGCGGCCAAAACTGTAGTTAAAACTGTATAGCGCAAAGCGCGTGACCCAATAATACGGGCATCCCGACCACTCTCCATGCCAGCGATTGATGAGACGATTGAGAGAAAAATAATAGGAAGACTGACCAGTTCTAATAAGTTTTTAATAATAGTCGCGGCATGATCAGCCAGCGCCATAACAATCGGCTGCCCCCAAAACCCCGATATAACACCAGCAAGCGCTGCAATAGTTAATTTCCATGCATTCATATAATTTCTTTCTTGTTACTTTTGACCGTGCAGCACCGGCTCCCAACGTGAGAATAGACCAGCACACAACACCACTTGTTTCGAGTATAGCAGATGCAAAGTCAAGTTCAACAGCAGGTATCACTCCACGATCATAATGCATATATATTGACATCAATGAGTTATGGTATAGTTAACTTATCTACACAACATAGCTAAATAAACAAAGGCAATACATGTCATTAATTACTGCAGCGCAAATTGAAGCGGCAAAAGAGCGACTAGTTAAAGCATATGATCCAATAAAGATTTATATATTTGGGTCTTATGCATGGGGCAAACCCCATGAAGATAGCGATCTAGATTTAATGATCATCATCCCATCTTCAAATACCCCTAAACCACATCTTCGTACCTATACAGGGCATAAAGCATTATTCGGGCTCGATATCGCCAAAGAGCTCATTGTCTTAACGGAGCAAGAATTTAAAGATCGTAGCTCTAATGAAAATTTTCTTGCATACAAGGTTAAAAATGAAGGTCTCTGTATCTATTCTCGATCATACTGCAGGAGTTAAAACCTTTAGAAATATTCGATTTTGACCTCTAACCGGCCTCTAAAATAACTGTTTTTAATACCAAGTCATTAAACCCGTGTCCCGAACTTACTTAAAACCACTATGCGGGCTCCTCACAAAGCTGCAGATATCAAAAAAAATATGGTGCATATGCTCAAAAACATATGCACCATACAAACACCAA
>JBAXGS010000120.1:0-2957 GCA_037139275.1 bacterium
CACTACTGTTTTAAGAAATACGCCAAGCGCTTTTTTATCAGCTGCTTTCAATTTTACACCCCGAAGTATTTTTCCTGCGTTTTCTATAAATGGCTTCTGAAGACCAGGGCTCTGTTCTTCAAGCACCGCAATCAACCGCTCAGACTCCTGATGTTGCTGCAACTTTTTCTTATACGCAGACCCTTTAAATGAACGGAGAATCGACATATCGGGCGCCGTATCCGCCAGCCCAGGATCTGCATCAACCACCAGGCTTATACCTACACAAAAACCTATACATACCACGAAAACAAATCTTTTATTCACTACAGCAACCTTGCAAGTAAACGAACATATACACCCAAAAATCAAAAAGCGATTTCTGTATAAGCACACATAATATACCTTCCACAGTACAAGAAATAAGATATTTTACAAGCGAAATGGCTGACTCAACCAAAGATTTTGGTGCAAGGAGGGGGACTTGAACCCCCATGGATCACTCCGCTGGCTCCTAAGGCCAGTGCGTCTACCAATTTCGCCATCCTTGCATATATTTCAAAAGACGTGGTGGGTCGCCAGGGACTCGAACCCTGAACCTGTAGATTAAGAGTCTATTGCTCTACCAATTGAGCTAGCAACCCAAAACACCAAGGCGCACATGATAGCAAAGGTGCCACAAATGTAAATATCACCTGATCAATCTTTTCGCGCAGGCAACCTGCTTGACTTTTAAAAATCACCTTCGTATACCTTGCCGCTCAGTGCTGTTGCCCATAACTAATTAGGAGTGTATCTTGAGCAAAAAAACGTTTGTTCCCGCATTTACCCCCCGTTCACTCAAATACACGATAGAAAAAAAATCTTCTCATGTATGGAATCTTCTTATTCACATACCTGTTGCCCTCTCTCTGCATATACAAGATCACATCACTTCATTGTATAGACAATATACGGTAATGCCAGGCCTCTCATGCAGCACACTTCCCATCACCTACACACAACATTATTTTGCGCACGAAATTGAACAAGACACTCAAAAGTTTCTGTACGATCATTTTATTGAAGAAAGCATTCATTTCTTTCTGCAAGAGCATGCAGTATCTATTGTCAACTGGCCCCGCCTTCAAAACATTTCAGGCACTGCTGCTAATGGCTATACCTTTACCGTCGGACTTTCATGCGCGCCCCACATTCCTTTAACAGATTGGCAAACACACACATTTACGGCCCCTAAACGCAAAAATTATACCGATTTAGACATCCAAGTAGAATCATTTATTGCAACACTAAAACACACAAAATCAGATACCGCTGCAATTGTAGAAACCGGAGATTGGGTTCATTTTTCTGCGCAATTACGATCTCCTCACATTCAAGCGCCTCTCCACAGCACCAGCAATTACTGGCTTCGCATTTCACTCCCCACGCTTGCAACTCCCGCAATGCATCAATTTTTAGGTAGCAGTAAAAACACAACATTCTCTATTCCTGCAACCACACTTACCACGCATACTGCTGCACAAACCCACTCAGACTACGTCTTTGATATCACCATCAAACAAGTAGTAAAAACTAATCAGCTTACATTGTCACAAGTACAAACAAGTCTTGCCACTCAAACCCACACCGATCTCCACAACAAACTGATAGAGATTTTTTCATTTCGCAGCGATGTGTCACTTCGCAAAGCTATTATTGAAGAATTATTCTACTCACTGTTTAACGCATTCAGATTTGATATACCACCACATGCTATTACAAGACGCAAAGAACTATTTCTGGAAATTATGCAGAGCACCCCAGACAACTCTGTGTATACAAAGCAAAAACATTTTGCCACTCATCTTACACTCCTTGCCGAAATGCGCCTTAAAGAAGAAGCCCTCGTCGATGCTATAGCACAGAAGGAAAATATTAACGTAACCTCAGATGATATTGCACACTATCTTTCTCTGGCATCGCACGATCGACTGAAAGAGTTCTTATATTTCACTCCACTCACTGAAGAAACACTCACTACCGATCGCCCCTGCAGCGAACATGTACTTCATCAAGTCGTTCGTCGGGAGAAAACTCTGAATGCCATAATCCAGAGATTAGCGATCTAAACTTTTGAATTGATTTCACTCAACGATATAATAAACCCTTGACTTTCGTTCCTTGCAACTTCATATACTTTTCAACACGTAATAAAGAGCACTGACTCCACACAGTGTAGTATATGGTAACTCTATAACAAGAACGGATGGCACATATGGCGACATCTCATATGCATTTCTCATGGGAGCAGTCGTCAACATGCTTCGCAAAAAGCACGGTTATCGTAGACAAAACTATAACAGAGCCAATAGCAACTCACGTAGCTCAATTATATCAAAATTATTCAGCACTTCCTGGCTACGAAAATAAAAAATTACCGCTCGAATATACCAAATCATACTTCGCGGCAGAAATCTCTCAAGACTGCCAAGAGTTTATTTATAAACATTTTGTGATCCAATTTTTGCTTGAGCAACTCACTGCCAATCATATCATTACCGCAAATTGGCCTCGTCTTGCTGAAATTACCACAAGCGAGGGAGCTATTACCTATCACTTTATTCTCACGGTCGCGCCTACACTCACCCTGAAAGAATGGAAACATTTTGTTTTCAAACAACCTGAAAGAAAAAATTATAAAGATCTTGATAATCAAGTTATCCACTTCATGAAGCAAGCAACGGACACCGCACGCCACCAAGATAAGACCATTATCGAACCGGGCGATTGGATCTACTTTGCACTCGCCTTAGTAGACCCGGTAACCCAAGAGCAAGACGTGCCGCTCACTACTCATTATTGGATAAAAATGTCAGGTGATGTCGTGCTCAGCAACTTGCAGGCAGAATTTTTGCATAAAAAAATATGGCCTAAACAGAAACGATTTGAGGCAAAAGATTATGCTTTTACCGAAGAAGTCATGAAGAAAGCCGGAG
>JBAXGS010000121.1:0-2917 GCA_037139275.1 bacterium
ACAAAACTGCTACCAGAAAAACCACACTTTTGAACTCATCCATCATCATCCCTTTCTTTGTTAACGGGGCATTGCGCCCACTCAAACACTACATTAAATTCGGTATGATTTTTTATCTTTTGCATAATCTGTCGCGGCAACCAGGGAAGCCGAAACCGATTTATAAATAACCTACGACTATCAGGAACTGTTATTACCGGCTGCATTCCAACTGGCTTACGATCTCGCCAAAATCGCCGCACCATGCCAATAACTTCAGGCAATAAAATATTGTTTGCGCATCCATATGAAAACGACGCACCATGTCCAATTCCTGCCTGGCCGCTGCTACTCAGTAAAAGCCGCCCCGCCATGCCGCACATATAAGCGACCGCTTTTTCTCCAGTTGCTGCAATAGAGCATCCTTCAATAAGCAGTACCGCCTGAACAGTATTAGTTTGAGCAGCAACAACTTTAAGCGCTTCTTGCAGGTTCCGCACGTCATAGAGACCAGCCTCAAACCCCGCCGCCTGCAAAGCACTAAACATCAAAGCTGCTCGCTTCTTAACCAGTCCCCCCAGACTTGCTGAGTCATAGGGAATACAAATTTTCTTTACGTACGGGTGCAAAAATCGTAGTTGCTCTACATGATGCTCCGCATCTGGTTCAGCCATACACACCCCCGAAAATGTTCCTCCCGGCTTTTCAAGCGACTTCATTATTCCCAGCCGCATGGGGTCAGCAACGCCCAAGAATATCGTGGGCAACGGACCTTGCGCTTCATACACCGCAGGGAGAATGCTGGCTATTCGGTATCCCGAACTAATAAGAACATCACATCCTAATTTCTCTGTGTACTCAGCAAGCATGTTTTGAACCGCCTCAAAAGAATCATCGCATAAAAGTATGTACGGTTTGTACTCTTCGCTCGATGTTTTAATCTCTTTCAAGCGATCCATTAAATAAAGTGCGATCAATTTATGATCCTCGTACTTGCTGAGCCCCAGAATAAATACATTACACTGCTTCATAACAGGTCTTTCAGGTAATTAGGATAATTCCTCGCAGCTTTCATCAAATACTGACTTCATCTTAAGCAGCGCTTCTTTTTCATCACTCAGCGCAATTCCTTGCAATCCAAATGCCGATTCATTACAGCGCATACCAGATTGTTCAGGAATTTTATGCACATTCCATCCAGCCCATGTCTTAAGACTAAAATTATGAATCAAATATTGTGTAATTAAACTGGCAAGCGGAATACCAAATGATCCACCAGTCACCCCGCCGCCAAGCGCAGCACCAGCAAACACTGAATCTAGCTCTGATGCGCAAATAAATTTACCCAGCGCATTACACAAAAGAACTAATTGTTTGCGATGCGCGAATGCAGCAGGCTCATTTAAAATAATTACACTGTCAGCCCCGTCATGCAAGAGTCCGCGTAACTGCTGAAAATTGCCTTCTGCAGGGCTCCAATGATGCCGCACTACTTTAATACCTTTTAATGAGCATGCCGCTTCAAGCGCCTGTACTTGCTTAGTAATATGAGCGTGTAAGAAATCACTTGTTGGCGCAGGATCGTAGGCGATACATACTTGCTTTGCATCAGATTTAAAACTAAGTATAGAATTAATATATTTTTGTGCAGAAGTGTGTTCACAATACACCCCACCATAAAATTTATTGTTCTTTTGTTTCACTACTTCATTCAATAACTCTCCAGGACTTCCTGGCAAGCAAAACAGTTGTGGATACGGCAGAGTATCATGCGAATTTGTAGCGCTAATTAACTGGCTTTCCTGCCATCCAATAGTTACCACAAACGTTTGATCCGCCTGTTTTCTTCTATATTTTTTGTTATATTTTCTCAACGCAGTACGCACGTCATCTGCTGTTTCACCAACCGGCACGAGGCTGCTGGTAATTTTTATAGCAGGAAAGATATCATGCAACGATTCTGTCAGCTGCGCATTTATATGCGTTGCCCAATCGCGATGCTCTCCGCCATGCGCCATAATGAAATGAACTGAATTTTGTTTTTTTGGTGGTTTTTCTTTAAAAACTTTAATTTTAAAAGAACCCAGTGAAATACCGAATAAAAATTTTTCAGTCGCATCATCTTGTCCAGAAAACTGAGTTTCTCGCCAAGTTTCATGACCGATTTCGGTAATTTTTTTGAAATCAAATTTAACACTTTGATTTAACGGCATAGCCTACCCTTTCAGTGTATTAACAGACTTTTTTACAAATCTGCGGTGGAGATCTTTGGGAAGTAATAACTATAGGCCTGTGACATGAAACCTTTTTCGTACAAAGCATACATGCCATACATAAAAATTCATGTATGGCAAAAATATATACCCATTCTGAGAAAAATCAAATTTTTTTCTTTATGATACTTATGACGCAATATCTGCAGCTGGCCCTAAGTCAATGATGCTTTGAAAGTAATTGCGACGGCTTGACAGTGACTGATTAGTTCCCATAATACCCAGATCATACTGCCCTGTTGCGAGTGCCTCCTTGGCCCGAATCTGCATCTTTTCAATGTACAAACAGGTCTTTTGCCGCTCTTCAGGAGTCAGATCCACTAACGTGTTTGTCAGTTGCTTAGCAATTAATAAATCACCACCAAAATCTTCTGTTTGTCCTCGTTGAAGCGCAGTCACCATAGCAAGACCATTTTCAGCACTAATAAGAGCAGCAGCTCGATCAGCCGCTTGCTCATATCTTCGCGCCAAAAAGCACCAATACAGGGTGGCAAAAATACCATACCCACCAACCATGAGACTCGAGCCAAAAATATGCCACCATGAAAGCTGAGGAGAACTGGCGAGTAATTTATAGGCACCTATAATCATCAATACAAATACCGCAATAGCAACCGGGGTAAAATAAAACGCCATTTTTGCTTGATACCGCTCAACAATATATC
>JBAXGS010000122.1:0-2908 GCA_037139275.1 bacterium
GGGTCTGCCCTGAAGCAATTCCTTGCTGCATTGTTTGGTTATATTGCTGCGCCGTCATCTGACCTGCGTTCATTGCATTTTGTCCAAGCGTTTGCCCTGAAGCAATCCCTTGCTGCGCGGTCTGATTAAACTGCTGCCCTGTAGCAACCCCTTGATTAATCGCATTCTGACCGAGGGTCTGCCCTGAAGCAATTCCTTGCTGCATTGTTTGGTTATATTGCTGCGCCGTTTGATTAAACTGCTGCGCGGTAGTTTGACCTGTAGTCATTGCATTTTGCCCAAGTGTTTGCCCTGAGGCGATTCCTTGCTGCGCTGTTTGGTTATATTGCTGCGCCGTTTGATTAAACTGCTGCGCGGTAGTTTGACCTGCAGTCATTGCATTTTGCCCAAGCGTTTGCCCTGAGGCGATTCCTTGTTGCATTGTTTGGTTTAACGCATTGGTATTAGTCGTAAGACCTTGGTTAAAAGTATTAATATTAGCTTGACCTGCCTGACTCAAATCGGTGGTGGCACTTTTAGCAACATCTTTTAAGCTGCTCATCCACTGCGTTCGTTGATCATCAAGAAACGCCTTAAGACCACCCCCGCCCTCTCCACTTTTTGTTTTATCAACCACCTGCCCCGCTTTATCTGCTAACTGAGATACTTGGTTGGCAGCCATCGCAGTAGCCAAAGCCATTCTAAACCCGCCCCCTAAAATGTCAGCCGCTCCATACAAAACCGAACTAGTACTTGCACAAACAATAAGCACTACACTCATATATACTTTTTTATATTGCAGCATAACTGCCCCTTCTATTCTGTTTATTACTGCGCGCATATACCTGTTATGTTCAGCATTTGATGCTTTATGGTAGTATGCATACAAGCCTTACGTCATTGAGCAGTGTACCCAGGAGAAAAAGAGTAACACAATAATTAACGGTTTTTAGGGATGAAAACAAACACAGCACAGAGAGATTGTTACTACAACTTAAAAAAATAATACGCAGAGTACTGACAGTTTGCTATACTCAGGAACTCACTTGACAGCCAAGTAAAAAATCTGAGATACAATACTTTTAACTAATTTCATATGTATACCATTAAAGTGACACATCATGCGGCACGTTCAGCCCCACGTAATTTGGGAAGAATTTTTAAAATTAGCTAAGGAAGAAGCAGGAAGCCAGGTTGTTGAAACCTGGTTTAAAGCTGTTTCTTTAGATGCTATCGACACCCTTCGCCAGGAAGTAACCTTGGTGATGCCCAACTCGTTTGTCAGCAATTGGATACAAGAACACTACCACACCCTGCTCCTTACTCACCTCAAAAGACTCCTTAACACAACAACACTTTCAATAATTTTTGCAGGCGCTCACGCCCCCAAAAATCCATCATCCGCTCAAGAGCTGGCCCCCGCCATTTCAAGCACTCCCACATTTCGACCTGCCATTATAACAAAAATGAACTCTTCTCAGCTGGTTCCTCACGCCAGCCAGCAAAAACCAAAAGAGTCCCCCTCTCTTAATGAAAACTATCGGTTTGATACATTTGTAGTCGGCCCCAATAACTCACTTGCTCATGGCGCGGCGTATGCGGTCAGCCAAGCGCTTGGAACCGTGTACAACCCCCTCTTTATTTATGGAGGAACAGGCCTGGGTAAAACCCACCTTTTGCACGCTATTGGCAATGAAACAAAGCGGCTTAACCCTTCCATAAAAGTACGCTATGAAACCTCCGATCAATTCATGCATGACTTTATTCGGTCCATTCGTTTTGATAAGGCTCATCAATTCAGAGAGCGGTATCTTAATATCGACCTCCTCCTTATTGATGATATTCAATTCTTTTCCAATAAAGAGCAAACACAAGAAACTTTTTTTCATATCTTTAATGCGCTCCATGAGCAGAAAAAACAAATTGTGCTCTCAAGCGATACCTTCCCCGAAGAGATAAAGGGACTCCAGAGCAGATTAATTTCACGCATGGAATGGGGTCTTGTTGCTGATATGCAAACACCTGACCTGGAAACCAAAATAGCAATACTGACTAAAAAGGCTGAACAGCACGGCATTAATCTTGATGATGAAGTAGGTCATTTTATTGCCAGCCGCGTACATACCAATATTAGGCAGCTTGAAGGCGCGCTCATTCGAGTGGATGCATTTGCATCCCTCACCGGGCAACCCATTTCTTTAACGCTCGCCAAACGAGTCTTAATTAATTTCAATGAACCACGGCCACACACGATTGATCTTCCTGACATCGCTACCCATATATCAAAAAAATATGGTGTTTCTATTGCCGACTTAAAATCAAAAAACCGAAACAAAGATGTGGCGGCTGCTCGTCAAATTGCCTGCTTTATGATGAAAAAACTCACCAGCCATTCACTGCAGTCCATCGGACAATTTTTTAACGGCCGCGACCACTCGACCATCATTCACTCAATAACTACTATTGAAGAACGCTGCAAGACCGATCGTCACTTTGCGGGTAAACTTCAGCGGATTGAAGAAGAAATTTTACATCGCTAAACAAATGTATTCTTCTCACAAATCATTACGTGATATGGTAAGCGAACTACTTCATCGCTTAACACAAAGGTTGCACACATATGTACCACTATCTCGCCCTCAGCATTATAGGCCTTTTTTTGACCGGCTGCGTCAAAGATACAACTACACCCAAAAACAACCCGCAGGAATACTCATTACGAGTGAAAATAAGAAATATTACCAAAACAACGCTGTATGCCACGTGTTTTGCCTATATAAAAAAAGATAAATCGCCCCGCTGGCGCTGGAATAAAAGTGCGGTATACGAACTGATTCCTACTAAAGAAGTATCTATTCTCATTGACTCTTATAAGTCACAAGCAACGA
Organism: bacterium; assembly: GCA_037139275.1. GTDB lineage: Bacteria > Babelota > Babeliae > Babelales > JAUPTZ01 > JAUPTZ01. Next base: position 2,868 of record JBAXGS010000122.1, read on the forward strand.
TCCCTGATGCCTACGGAGTACTTGGTGTATTTACTTCATAC
>JBAXGS010000123.1:0-2860 GCA_037139275.1 bacterium
TCAACTTTACTATCATCACTATGCGGCTTGTAGAGTTATTGTATTCGTGGGCTCTGCTTCTGGTTGCCAGATGAGAGGGTAAGTCCACAAAAACAACTAACTATACGGTGATTATGGTTATTAATAGTAACTATATCACAGTGGTTTTTTTTGAGTAAAGAATCTGCCGCTTTCGTGCAGGATTATAGCGTTCTTCCGCGTTTAAATCCTTTGCGATTGAGAAATCCGTCAGCACTATTTAAAATATCACTATCAAATCCAGCATTGCGTGCAAGATCAAGAGCAATAACCTGATGCGATCGTCCCGGTTCTAATTTAAATGGATGTGCAAATGAGCCATCTGGCTTTTTAATTACGGAGACATGATAATTAGTAAAAAAATTATTAGTTTTTTCAGGTAATGTGGTCATCTTAGGGAAATGAGTTGCTATGATAGGCATGCAATTTGGAAGCTGCGCGAGGCCATATGCAATTCCCCAAGTGGCAGCTTCTCCTTCGGTTGGAGCTGTTCCGCTTAGCAGTTCATCTGCGACAATAAATGAAAATTCTGTTGGGTTAAGCGAGCAGGCATCATCAACAATATTTTTAATTCGCTCTGTTTCTGCTTGGAATAATGATTTTCCTTCAGCGATATTGTCAACAGGATTAAGGTAAGACAATATTTTGTGCATAGGGGTTATGAATGCTTTTTGGGCAGGGCACATTCCTAGTGTTTGTGCGAGCAGGATGCACAGCGTAATAGCACGGATATTAATTGATTTCCCTGATTTATTAGGTCCTGTAACAATGAGGCCATGATTTTGGATGCCCAAAGTGAGTGAATTCAGAATCACGTTTTCGACTGGTATAAGCGGGTGCGCGTATTCAATAAGATTAATGTAGGGGCGATCTTTGGATTCATAGGAAGCAAAAGACCATGGCATAGCAGTAGACTGCCTTTCTTTAAAAAAAAGAGCTGAGCTAAGAAATGCTTCGCATGCCCCAATAGCTTCAAAAACTTTTGCAAAGCTGTGCTTTACTTTGAGGAACAAAGGCACCACATGCAAGACAGTACCTAAATGCTTATGGAATGACGTTGAGCTGCTTTTAAATACTGGTTTTGCCAAGGTGTTCATAAGCATTTTTTGTTCTGCATTTTCGCCTGACATAAATAATTGTAATGCACTTTCAGGATCACAAGCCGAGAGGAGTTGTGGGTGCTTTTTGAGTTGTGTATAGATTTCTTTTATGAGATGTGAGTATGTCATAAGATTTTGAAATCGTTTGCGTACATAGATAACAAATGATTTATATGCTGCTACCTTGGCTTTCCATTGTGGAAGGGTAAAAATAGCGTTTGCGCCTGCCCCCAAGGCGGTTGCGCAGAGTTTCAGGCCTAGCTGGATCATACTTTCTTTGCGCTCAAGATCGGATCGCTCTGTCCATGCTTTTTTACCGGATATTTTTCTGCCAATAAGATAGGCCGCGTGAGGAATGCTTGGTATGAATGATTCTGTAGAAGTCTTACCTTTTAATAATAGAGTAAAAAATCCAGCTGCTGCGGCTCCCTGTAAATCACTTATTATAATATTCATAAGAGGCTCCAACATCAATCGGTGTCGATGAAATTCAAGCCAATGTTTCCCTTTGGGGGTTTGATATTTCTTGAAGGATCCTCGATAAAATTCTTTTTTCACATGAGCGGAGTAGAGAATATCGTTTTGATTCCATAAGCTGTAGAGTGAATCTTCACATGTGCTGAGTTTTTTAAACAGCGACATGAGCGTTTCAGTTACTGAAGGATTATTCAGAATATATAAAAGTAGTTTTTGTTTTTTTTCTAGTGCCGCCCTTGATGCAATAGGATTTGCAAGCATGCGAGCAAGAGCAATTTTCCCATTAAGAGAATGCCCACGATAGAGATTTTCTAATACTGAGTAACAGGGCTTTTCGCTACTAAAACAAAATAATTGTAGATCATCAATAGTTTTTTGATCAATCGTATCATTGCTTGCGTCTGGAGGGCTTTGTTCATTTAAAATGTTTAAGAGTGAACTGTATTTTTCATAGGTGCTCATAGAAAAGTCGGGGTAGATAACCTGTTTTGTTTTAGGATCAACTATAGTTTCTTGTATGGTTTTCTGCGGAGGGACATTATTTAAAATTGATGTTTTTACATACTCAAGTTGCGTGTACGCAGACAGGCAAACACACAAGCTTTGTAGAATACTCAGAATAAGTTTTTGGGGTTTCATTATGCATCTCCACGGTAAGTATAGTTGTCAGGGTTAGCAAGCACATCTCTCATCTTTTGAGTCATAATACTTGGTAGTCCAATTTTTTCTAAGAGTTCGGGGCCAATTTGTTGCGATGTCTTGCCGTTCATCAAAGTGTAAGGGAACGTAAACGTACTGTCTGCGTTTTGAATTGCCAGAACTTTCATGTTTTTATACATTTTTGTATTAAGTGATTCTAACTCAGTAAGAGCAGGAAAATGAGATGCGATGAGGGTTATGCTGTTAGGGTATGTTCCTAATTTTTCAGCGATTGAATACGCAAGCGCTTCGCCTTCAATCCGCTCTGTTCCAGTACAAATTTCGTCAAGTAGTGTTAAAGCAAAGCGGTGAGATGGAAGATTTTTTACTTGGGTAAGCAAGGTTTGCGCGCGGGTTATTTCTGCCGAAAAGAGTGATTGTTGAGCACTTACATCATCAGTAATGTTTAGATATGTGTTGATGGTGCTGAAAGGAGTAAATGAGAACTCTTTTGCGGGGGCTATGCCACAGGTTTGACCAAGTATGCAGCAGATGGCAAGTGCTTTCATAGCTGTTGACTTACCTCCTTGATTGACGCCACTAATGACAATTGTCTGAGGGTCTTC
>JBAXGS010000124.1:0-2844 GCA_037139275.1 bacterium
GCGGGGTCTGCCATATCATTGAGGCCTATTTCAAACAGGCGAGTCGTAAGCCGCGGGGTATAGCGAATCCATAGTTTATAGATTGGCCATTGGGCAGCGCCAGATTCTTTTTGTGTCAGTTTTTTGTATGGAGTTACAGTGTCTGCTCCGTCGTACGGGGAATCACCACTGGTAACTGCGCGTCTCAGTGAAACAAACCCATTATCTTCAGTGGCTTGAATTTGAATGTTGTACTCTGCACCTTTAAAAATTTCTACGCCACTTGCACGTGCTGCGGCGGTACTGCTTGTGTCACTGGTCAGTCCAATCATGAGCGTTGCGGTATTCAGTGCATCTCGCTCAGTAATTTGTACTGTTGCAGTTAACATGCCGCCGTATTGCTTATTGATGATGCCGTTAGGGTTCTGAGAAGTTTTTCCGAGAGCCCACAGATATTCAAGTTTTTGATCATTTTTCGTTCTTGTCAGCGTGTTGGGTGGAGTTTGTGTGGGGGCAGGGTCACTTGCAGGATTGGTAGTAACTTTTGGCGCGGTGTAGGGTGTCAATTTGATATCTGTATACGTTAAAGCGGTAGTCCATGCGCTGAGTCCCACTTTGGCAAAATCATTGGCAGCAGTGGTACGAGTATCATTCCAGATAAACAGTGGATTGATACCAATTTCGGTATCAAGTCCTACGCTGACAGTATATGCACCTTCTTTTTTACCGTATGAAAGCCAGAGTGAGCAGCCAGAGGCAGTCATAGTTTTTTCTACGGTTACTTGAGACGCAATTGCGGAATTAGTACCTTCAGGGGTAGGGAGAAATCGCCTGAATATAATAGTTTTTTCTTTAATAGTTATAGTGAGTAATTGAGTGGCTCCGGTAAAGCGAGCGACCGCATCGTTAAAGAAATATTTTTTTGTAGAATCAATAGTTGTAGGAGAAAGTCCTATCACAATTGTTTTATCGCTTGTCGCGCCGGCGGTCCATTGCACACGTGCTTGAAGAGTTATCCCATTTGTTGCATCAAACACTTGTTGAAGCGCTGAGTGATTCCAATTAAAATCGAGCGGGTCGCTTGCTGCGCGGGTAATAACACTCAGCGAATCCAGATCAACAACTCCTGCAGGGGCTGCGGTGCTCGTAAGATCGGGGGGCGAAGATAGTGCGACATTGCTGTAGGTCACCAGTGAATTTTGTGAGCTGAGCGTGGCGCAGCATATGCCACTGTTCACTTTATCAAGAGACAGTGTGGTAAGGAGTTGTGCTCCTGATTGAGTTATTTGATGAAGAGCAATTGATGCTCCGGTACTACTATTTTTTTTGTAGGTGATTTGATAGCGACCATTCAATATGTGTCCTTCAATAAGAGCGCTGCTTGGGGCGTACTCCATAACTCCTGTGGCAAGAGAAAAAATGCGTACGCGTGTTCGTGTAGCAGTTGTTGTATTTGCATCAGACGGGGCATCTGGTTCAAGGACTATGCCATACAAAGGTTGTCCACTTGCCTGTGTTCCGAGGAGGATTACGGCACCATTGCCTGTTACACTTTGAGGGCTTGGAAGCTGTACGTCAAAACTTAATACCCCCGCATCAGCTTGGGGGAATGCAAAAGAATAGGCCCACTCAGTACTATTATTTTTATAGGCAGCTCCACGGTTAAGTCCTTGAGCTTTATAGTTTGCACCATCTTTTATCAGTCCCAATAGTGCCGGAGCGGTGGGAGAAATAGGTGATGCGCTCAGTGTAAGCCCACTGAGGCTGATTGTGCTGGTAATACTCAGACAGGTGCAGGGCATTTCATCACGAGAAGGATTTTGCCAGTACATGAGCGTCTGAGGCTCTCGTGCTTCTGTGAGAAGCCCAAACGCAATCAGAGTATTTTGTGTGCTGGGGGAGTAAAAGAGGAAGTATGTTTGTGCTGCGGCAGGAACAAGCGGAGAGGCAAGAGTATAACTTCCGTTGCTGGTAGGAATACTGCTTTTTGTAGACGGTTGTTGACGATGGGTAATGGTGGTTTGGAGACGATTCTTTGTTTCAAAATCAATTATGTATTGTGCTTTTTCAGTGCTGCTTTTAAACAAGCTACAACTAAGGGTTTCTGGAGCTGCTGTAGAGGTAAAAGTAAGAAGCATTGGTGTATTGGGATTGTACGAAAGATAGAAAGGAGTATTTCCCGTAGTTGGCGGGATAGTGCTGCTTATTGTGAAATTTTTGTATTGTAACGGCTTATCTATGCTGCTAATTGTGAGTGTCGTTAGTGAAAGGTCTGGTGTTTCATCAGTCCATAACCAGAGGAGCTTGCCGCCTAAGCTGAGGAGAAAGGTTCCTTGCGTGTATGAACCAGTAAGTACCTGTTCTGTGCCTGTGCGCCACTGCTCTAAAGCTTCCCACACAGAGTCAGTTGCAAGTTTTTGAATATTGGTTGTTCCTATAATTCCTGAAGAATTTTGCGTGGTTACAAAGATAGAATATTTGCTTTCTGCTTTTACATATGAAATATGTATTTGATACGATGCCTCTTGATCAGTATTATTTTTGAACGCAAGAATAGCATGTGGCTCTGGAGATGTTGTGGCATCGTTACTTATCGTTGTTTGAAAGTAAAGAGTCCCTGGTTCTATGTTTGCTGATTGAGCAGACCAGATAAATTGACCTGGCTGTGTGGTAATGCTGGTAGCATTATTGTAGTGCGTTAGTGTAAGAATCAGAATACTCAGTATACCGTATAAAATCTTCACAAGACTCCTTGATTGTTATTGTGCAAATTTGCTTGCTGGTACCGATCGATAAAATCGTGCGACCGTTGGTGCCCGCGGTGCGTTCGCGGCTGGGGTTTTGCTTGTTGTGCACACTGTAGCA
>JBAXGS010000125.1:0-2819 GCA_037139275.1 bacterium
GTAATGGCGCCCGATTGCGCCCAGAAGCTCGATCAGTTCGTGTTGATGGGTTGTCGATTGTTGAAATGAGCTCTTTGTCGGTGCGGCATTTGCTTGAACGGCTGTCAAAGCTCAATCTTTCTGAAGAGCAGCAGGCCATTGCGGAAGGGTTGATCCGTGAGATTTCAAGCAGACTTACCTTTTTATGTGATGTGGGATTAAATTATTTAACGCTCAGCCGTACCGCTCGTACGTTGTCGGGTGGTGAGGGCCAACGCATTCGGCTGGCAACTCAGATTGGTTCTGCGCTGAGTGGAGTGCTTTATGTGCTTGATGAGCCAAGTATTGGATTGCATCAGCGCGATAATGATCGGTTGATTGTAACACTTAAAAAATTACGAGATCATGGGAATACTGTGCTGGTAGTAGAGCACGACCTTGATACTATTGCTGAGTCTGATTATGTGATTGATATGGGTCCCGCTGCCGGATTGCTGGGCGGCGAGGTAGTTGCTGCGGGAACTCCGGCTGAAATTATGGCCAATCCTGCATCTCTGACCGGCCGGTATCTTGCCGGTGTTGATCGTATAGAAGTGCCTGCCAGTCGCCGTACAAGCAACTCTGTATTATCGATTCGTGATGTCTATACTAATAACTTGCAGCACGTTTCGTGCGATATTCCACTTGGTATTTTGGTGGGAGTGTCCGGAGTTTCAGGGTCAGGTAAAAGTAGTTTAATTATGCAAACCTTGGCCCCTATTCTAACTCAGTTCTATCGTGTGGGCAGTGTATCCAGTATGTATAAATGTGGCTCGATAGAAGGTGTTGATGCACTTAATAATTGTGTGCTGGTAGATCAAACGCCTATAGGAAGAACACCACGGTCAAACCCCGCGACCTATTTAGGTATTTTTGATGACATTCGTCTGCTCTTTGCCTCTACGCATGAAAGTAAGGCGCGTGGCTACACCGGTGGGCAATTTAGTTTTAACGTCAAGCAAGGGCGCTGCGCGCAATGTTCTGGTGAAGGTACGTTAACTATTCAAATGCATTTCTTAGAAGATGTGGAAATGGAATGTAAGAGCTGTAAAGGCCTTCGCTATAATGCCCAGACGCTTCAAATTCTCTTTAATGGCAAGAATATTGCCGAGGTGCTGGCAATGTCTGCTCGCGAAGCGGTTGAATTTTTTGCCGATTTCACCCCAATTGCTAAACGGCTTAAGTTGATGTGCGACGTGGGGCTTGAATATTTAACGCTCGGGCAGGCCTCAACAACGTTGTCTGGTGGTGAGGCACAGCGGATTAAATTGGTTAATGAGCTGGCAAAACGAGGCAATAAAACATTGTATATTCTTGATGAGCCGACAACCGGTCTTCACACCAATGATGTGGCAAAGCTTCTTGAAGTGCTCCAGCGGCTGGTAAACAATGGCAACTCGGTGCTGGTGATTGAGCACAATTTGGATGTGCTGAAAGTGGTGGATCATTTGATTGATGTGGGTCCAGAAGGCGGCGACGAGGGGGGCGTGATTGTTGCTCAAGGAACGCCAGAGCAGGTTGCCGCCGAGCCACGAAGCTTGACTGGCCAGTACCTGCAGAAAATGCTGGCGTGACCTGAATTTGCAATCTTTTTCTTTTCTGTTAGTATTGAAACATGCTGATTATGGATTGTATAAGCAGTGCGACTATCAAAAAAGTAATGATGCAGACAAAAACAAGGAGTAGTATGAGTCTGAATGTTATAACAAGAGTTCTTCTAGTACTGAGTTTTGGAGTTGGTTCGACGTGTATGTATGGAGCCGAAGGTGGCGCTGGGGGCAGTGTGGCGGCAACTACACTTGAATTAATGCGCGATCAGCAAATGATGATGATGACTCAAATGATGCAGCAAAACCAAAAAGCAGGTGCTGGGGTTAGTACCGGTGGAAATCAGTTAAGTTATCTTCGTGATCAGAACACTGTTCTTATGGGTTTGTTAAGTTATGTGATGCATTCTTCAAGTAGCGATTTTGATCAATTTGAGCGCGAGCTACGTGGTTTGATGAGGCCTGTGTTGCCTGTCGGGGCTGATGGTGCTGTTGCAGCAGCTGAAGGAGTTGCGCATATTCAAGAGATTTCTGAAGACGAGCTGCAAGCTTTGGAACGTCAGGTGCAGGCAGCAAGGATCATGAGAGAGTTGCGAAAAGATGCGGACGATGCACGGGTAGAACAGCAAAAAACAGCTCAAAGCGCTGCTCAGGAGGCGATTGGTTACTCTTATTATGTCTCTCAATATAGGAGGGAGAATCCGCAGGGGACTTTGGATACTTTTAAGGTATGGATTCAAGAGAAGATTAATAAGAACTTAGAACTTATGGGCAGGCCAGCTGAAGTTAAAGAAGCAAGTTTGTTTACCCATGCAGCAATGCAAGGGCTTGCCGGGCCTAACGGGCGTTTTCTATTTAACAACATGCGCGCAGACACCTCAATTCTTGGTGCGGTTGGTGCGGGACTCACGTTTCGTACAATGACCGTGGTTGGTGATGAATTTGAAAAGATTTTGAGACAAGAGGGTGGGCCGCTGGTTGATGCAGTGGTTGGTAAGCCGGTACGTGGGTTGAGTACTGGTTTGAAAAAAATGTGGAACTGGTTGTTTCATGGTGGCGCGCGGTCATACACTGTGGAGCAAATAGCACATTGGAAGTCTGAGGTGCTTGATGTGGTGTTGAAAGGACTTGCTGAGTATGCAAGCAAGGCGCAGTACGATCAAGGTAATGGATTTGGCGCGCAGGCGCGTGTGCAGCGATATGACGACTTTGGTGGTACTGGTCAAGCCGAGGAAGTAGAGCCTGAAGAGAGTC
>JBAXGS010000126.1:0-2813 GCA_037139275.1 bacterium
ACAGTCCAATGTTAAGATCTTGTGTGGGGTTTGCTTCAAATGTGAGGCAGATGTTTGTTTTGTATTCAGAAGGGATAGGTATTGCAAGATTTTGAGAACCATCCCATGCATAAGAAGGGGTAGTGACATTGGGGGCTTTGGGAGCAGCCGTTTCTTCTGCCGTTTTTACCGCAGAGGGGTCGGCTGGGGGTTGTGTTACCGTCCAATTTTTCACGGTATAGGTGGTGTCGTATACAAGGAATCCAAGTTTGGTAAATCCTTGGAAGGTAGATTTTTGGAGCGCAGCAAAGGTTGACTCTGCAAGTACCCCTCCTGATGCGGGAGCAAGATCTGCTTGTGTAATAGTTCTTATAATGACTGGGGTATTTGTTGTAGGGTCCTGGTAGGCAAAAACCATTTTGAATTCTGATTGCGTAAGAGTTACAGTGACTGTGTAGGTGCGGAATACCCCTTTGTTAGCCTCCGGAATTTTAAAGTCAGGGATCATCGTTTCTTGGCTGCGCGCACTGCGAGTATTCATGTAATCTATGCGGAGTGCGCTTTGTACATTTCCCCATCCGCCGTAGCAAAATTCAACAATAGCTGAGAGTGTATTTCGAGCACCGCTTGCAAGAGGGGTTGCTTCTTTTGATTGTATATAGGCGCCAGATTCGTCAAGTACTCGAGCATAAGTTGCGCTGTAGAGTCCAATATGGAAATCATTTTTGGGGTTAGCTTCAAAGGTTATGCAAAAGTTTTTACTGAGATTTGAAGGAATAGCAATACTGGTGTTGCTTCCTTCATCCCATTCATATTGATGGGTGGTGACGGTATCTGCTGCGGTCAGTTCAAGATGGCTTAAAATAAATCCAAGTAACATGAGTGCTTTATATTTCATATCTCAAACCCTATTCCTAAACAGACTATTGACTCTGTTTAGGATACGAGTTGTTGGTATAAAGACTCAAGATTCTTTATTTTATGCGTAAATATCCGCGATCTTAATGGAGGTTGTGATACGCGGTATAGAGAGAAACCATGCTTAGGGCGGCCAGTGTCCAGGCTATCAGAGCGGTCGTAGCGTGCAGATATCTATTATTGGTGCGATGGAGAGTAAAATAAAGGCTGGCGCAGAAGGCGACCAACGTATACAAAGCAGCCAGTGTCACGTCGCACACAAGAGGCTGTAGGTAATACACACAGACTCCAATAAGAAGAAAACCAAAGATTTTTTTAACATCATTCATCCAGCTGCCTGCCCGTGGAAGCAGTGTCATGCTTCCTGAAAAAGTACCAAGGAGTATGAGAAGGGTGCTCAGGCCCATGGCAAACGCAAAAAGCACTATAATTCCGGCAAAGGGGTTTGTTTGCTTTGCGGCAAATCCAAGAAGGAGAGCGAGTGCAGGGGTAAGGCAGGGTGAGGCGGCCGCTCCGGTAAAGAGTCCGAGCGCAAAACTATAGGCAAGAGAACCACGTTGTTTAGGGCTTGTTGTGCGTGGAGTGAGAAAAGAAGGGGTATACATTTCATAGAGGTCAAATAATGATCCTGCAAGATAGAGGAAAAGAATAATCATGCTGAGGATAAACCATGGATTTGCAAGCCATTGCCCAAACATTAAATTGCTTTTGACGCTGATGTACCCCAGAGCTGCATACACCGTTGCAATACCGAGTCCATAGGAAAGAGAAAGGAAGAAATTACTGAGCATAGATCCGGTTTTTTGTGCGGTAATAATTCCCACAGTTATAGGAAGCATTGGATAGATGCAGGGGGTAAAACTGGCCAAAATACCAGCAACAAATGAGGCAGCAACAACAAGAGGGAGTGAGTGGGCGCTGGCAAGAATTGATTCTAAGAACATAGTAATTCCTTACATATAATGAAGCATGTGCTTTGTGCACGCAATAGTAGCAAATGTCGACAAACTACGCTACGCTCGCCGCCTGTTTTTACTGTAAGTTTTTAGATACCGTAAAGGATTTTGTTGTGAAGATATCAGTAGTGTTTAGAAAGTTAGGTCTCATTTCAGTAGCGGTTCTTGGAGTTACCGGGTGCTCAGAATTTTTTGTGCGTAAAGTCCAGCCGCAAAGTTCGTTTCAGGTTTCAAAAGTGGCGTTTGATGCAGATACCTATCCAGCGGTGGTACTTGGTGGGGGCGTTGGCGGTATGACAGCCGGTGTGTATTTGGCCATGGCCAATATCAAAACAGTTTTGGTGCAAGGCACTATGCCTGGTGGATTGTTAACACAATCGTTATCGGTACGTAACTGGCCTGGTGAGCTTGAGTCTCCCGGCATGGCAATTACTGACAAATTATTAGCGCAAGCGCGCAAGCAAGGGGTGGAAGTTTTTGCAGAAAAAGTAACCGCAATCAATACGGCAACTTGGCCGTACATCATAACGCTGAGTGATCTTGCTGATACATCGCGTGTTCGTACCATAAAAGCGCTTTCAGTTATTATTGGTATGGGCGCGTTGTCAAATTATCTCGGTATTCCGGGAGAAAAAGAATATTGGAGCAAGGGGGTTACTAACTGTGCGGTGTGTGAAGGGTCTTTATATAAAGATAAGGTAGTCTGCGTGATTGGCGGGGGTAATAGTGCCATTGAAGAAGCGCATTATCTTGCCGGCATTGCACGCAAAGTGTATGTGTTTGTCCGCCGTGATGTATTGCGTGCGACCGATAACCGCAAAGATGATTTAGTAGCCATGAAGAATGTAGAGATTGTATACAATACTTCGCTTCAAAAAATTGTAGGTGATGGACAAAAAGTAACAAGTGTTATTGCTGTTGATGCAAAGACAGAAAAGACAACTGAATATCCGATGGATG
>JBAXGS010000127.1:0-2794 GCA_037139275.1 bacterium
ACAATAATCACCACTCTTCTAAGCTTTTTTACCACTTCCATACCATATAAGTTTCGATAGATTACTTGCTCAAAAAACCCATAAATTACTCAACAACCTCGTTCTTCTCAGTCAAGCGATTGAACATACTACCAACATACGCAGCGGCCACAATCCACACAATGATAAGTCCACATGAAATCCCCGTACCACACGCAATAAGCTCGGTGACTGAATGCCTAAACGTATCATTCACCGCTGCGCCAAGCGCTTTTGATGAACGTCCACCAAACTGGTCAATCCATCCTTTTGCCTTAAAGCGAATATCTTGGGCTGTAGGAATATACATCATTTCTTTTGCAGGATTATTCAGTGCATAGCTCAATCCTTTTGTTGCCATACAGGCTCCTAAAAGCACTGCAAGATACGGGAAGAAATACACACCCCCTACAAAAAAGATACTCACCACAGGAAAGAGAAGTAGGCAAAAACGAAGTCCAAATCGCCGCATCAGAAAACTAGTTCCCAGCAACGCAAAAGTCAGCGCAAGACCGTTTACCATCATGCCATACATACCATTAAAAGAAGCAAATGCTTCACGCGTTGTATATATTTCACGTGCCACAAGCTTCATTTCAAATTCAAGAATGGTCGTAATCACTTCATATACGGTAGAAACCACCAAAATTCCTGCCACATACGGCCGCGTTACTAAAATCTTAAGGCCTTCAAAAATACCAGTTTTTACTTTTTTATTATTGACCGCCTGAGGCGTTACTGCTCGCACTGACACCGTATGTAAATACCACAGCACCATAGGCACAATAAGACCCAGCGCAACCGCGCCAGCACCAAATAAGAATGCATTACCAAACCACTCAGACTTCCATGAGCAAAATGAACCAAGCAATGAGCCACACTGTGAGCCTGCAATCACTACCGGATATCCTTTTTTAGCAGATTCTGCACTGGTTGTGCTGGTTACAAAAGCCCAAAACAACCCCACCATTAATGAGCCGAGTGACTCAATAAGAACATAAATAATCCAACCAAACAGACGATGCGGCCCCGCAACAGGATCGGCAAACCCAAACGGTGCCCATGCCAAACAACAGGCAATGGCTAAAAATGAACCGCCAAAAACCGCCGAAAGAAGTAAGAGCAAATTCTTTTTGCCCAGCACATCAACCAACTTAGAATAGATAAGAACAAGCGCAATAGAGACAACCCACGATACTATTTTTGCCCGCGGTTGGTATGCCAACCCCACCAGCGCATCAAATGTTGCATCTTTCTGTGTGCGCAGTAACCAATACGAACCAATCAGCAAAAAGAATATACCGCTCAGTATTGAAAATTTTTTAACTTCTGAAGGGCTTAAGTCACCCCACAAGTATGAGTGTAATCGAGTAATCATGTGTTCCTATCGAATAACAGTGTTTCTGCGAACAGCTTCTTCATTTTTCTTGCCAATAACGCTTGCCACACCTGTCCACAATGACAGCAAACCAAGAACCGCTACTCCAATAATACCGGAAGCATGACCCAGTAATCCGGCAAGTTCAAATCCTATCGCTTTTGCGCCACGCATTCCTACCACATCAATCCAGGCCTTTGCTTTATATTTAATATCTTTTGAGGTCGGAATATATAATGTTTCGCGTACCGGTTGATTAAAGGCATAGTGCAATCCTTTTAAAAGTACAATAAATACCGTCACTGCATATAAATTAGGAAACACCAAATAGCCGGCGCCTGACACCAACAGCAAGGCAGGAAAGCTCATTAAACTAGCCCGAGTTCCAATGGTACGATGAATATACGAGGTCCCTAAAAGGGCAAACCCACACGACAAAATCTGTAACACAAGGTTCATAGTAAAAAAGTAATTAGTCAAAAGACTGTCCTGAACAAAGGTCAATTTTGCCAAATACGCTTGCTGGTAATGCATCAATGACATAATCATTTCTTGAAACAACACCAAGAAAAACATTCCTGCCACATACGGCCGCGTCAACACAATCCACAGTCCCTCAAGAATACCAACCGCCTCACTCCCGCGCCCGCCCTCTCCTTGATGAGGCGCAGACTTCGGTAAAAAACGAGTGAGTCGCCACACAAACACACCAAGTAATGAAAATAACGCAAGCGAAATACCAATCAAGAGTGGCACCCGCACTGTATATGCAGAGACATCAGCAATCATCATTTTTGCAAGCACCGCAAAGCACAGCGCCCCTGTCTGAGAGCCAAACATAATCATACCATACCCTTTTTTTGCCGATGCAGCAGAGGTAACATCGTTTACAAATGACCAAAACAACGAAATCATCACGGTAAGATAGCTTTCAACAAACAGATAAAAACCCCAGGCTACCCATCGGTCAGGACTTGCCACCGTATTAGCTATTCCCCACGTCGGATGAGAAAGCGCCGCAACAAACCCAAACCCCACGACTACATAAAATACGAGGAAGGCATAAATTAAATGTTGCTTGGAGAAGTAGTCCACAATCTTTGAATACAAAAGAACAACCAAAAACATCAAACACACGCTGATTATTTTAACACGAGGATAATACTCAGCTCCCACCATGTTAATAAATAAACTTTCTTTGAGCGGCTTAAGCGGCGAAAAAGAACCAAGCAGGCAAAATGCACCTGCAGCAAGATATAAAAACTTTTTTAATTCAGAACCAGAAGACAACCCCCACAGGTTGCTTACTAATCGGGAAAACCACTGCATATTAACCTTACACCCTAAAAACACAAATCCTTGGAAGCAAAAACTTACTTCCAAGGACCCCAGCCTTCT
>JBAXGS010000128.1:0-2747 GCA_037139275.1 bacterium
TACGAGGGAAACAATGATGCGTCCCCCATTGTGATCCAATAGTATAGGCAGAAGCATCCACCAGCCATGCAGCCACAAAAGGATATAATGCATAAAAAGGGGCTTCAGATCGCCAGACAATCACATGCATGATAAGAAGTCCAAGAGGAAGAAGTGGATAAAAAATAGTTGACCACGTCGGCACCTGGTACCAATAACTCACCGCATCACGCATATCAGCATCAACGCCTTGCACCCGCGGCCACTCCACCAAGGCCATCCATAACGCAAGTGAGAGTAGCAAGCACATAAAGAGTGAGGGCAGATACACATACAACCCAAAAAAGAGGGCTCCACTTACAATTCCTGTATTAACACGCACATATATCGTCTTCATACCATCTCCTTTTTATACACAATTCTACGCAAACATAATCCTTGACCAGGAATTTTTAAGAATGCGGGCGACGTCCGCTCTGGCTTCTCAAGCAAACGCTCAATATCACCATACGATACAACCGCGTCACTGCGTGCCACCATTAATGCTGCACCAATCATGCGGCGTATTTGATACCGTAAAAAGCCTTCACCTCTTACCACCACGCGCACCGCATTATAGCGCGCAAGTTGCTCAACGTATATTGCATCAACCGTACGCACCGGATGTTGGTCACCTTCCACACGGGCAAATGAAGTAAAATCATGCGTACCCACAAAGAGCTCTAAAGTCCGTGCAAATAATTCTGCATCAAAATGGTCAATGTACTCCGGAAGCCGCCATCCAAACCGTGCAGTAAACGGCAAGGGACGCTCCAAAAACAGATGGTACCAATACTCTTTCCACGCAACATGGTACTGTGGATGAAACTGATCATCAGTGGTTTCAAGTGAACGAATAACAATATCTGCTGGCAGTGCATTATTAAGAGCATGCATCATGCGGAGTGGATCAATCGACAAAGCCATACCAATACGTGCAACTTGATCGTAGGCATGAACTCCTGCATCAGTCCGAGAGGCCCCCACAAGCACACAGGGAACTCTAAACACCCGGGTACATGCGGCACTCAGAGTATCTGCTATAGATAATCCATGCGGTTGCTTCTGCCATCCAGCATATGCAGTACCATCATACGCAATACGAAGCTTATAATAGTTCATTCACTGTTCCTATAAAAAACCCCTGCCTATGATACTGAGTACCAGAGACAGGGGAAATGGAGCATGCTGATTATCAGGCTCAAAAACATACAAAACAAATTATATGCTCTAACACTGCCTCAATAATCAGAGAAAGATTGCACAGTAATAAGTAAAAAAGGCAATGCTTTTACTCTTTTATCTGCTCACTCTCATGCCATGCTCTATCTCCACACCATGCACTTATCAAGCAGTTACTTCACTACTCTGATTCACTAAATGTCTCAGGCTCATCACTATTAAAGAAACTTTGGAGCTTCTTTGATCGGGATGGATGACGTAATTTACGCAACGCTTTTACCTCAATCTGTCGAATACGCTCACGGGTTACAGAAAAATCTTTCCCCACTTCTTCCAATGTATGCTCAGAGGCAACATCGATACCAAAGCGCATCTTAAGAACTTTCTCTTCACGCGGCGTCAGTGATTTTAAGATTTCACGAACTTTTTCTTTCAAGTCATCATTCACTACCGCTTCCATTGGTGTGTACTCGTTTCCATCTTCGATGAAATCTTTCAACTGCGTATCTTCGCTGTCACCAACCGGCGTTTCCAAAGAAATCGGTTCTTTTGAAATCTTAATAATGTTTTTTACTTTTTTCTCATCAAGATTCAACTCGCGAGCCAACTGTGCATACGACGGTTCTTTGCCAGTTTCCTGCATATGAGCACGCGTAATTTTATTAATTTTATTGAGCGTTTCAACCATGTGCACCGGAACACGAATCGTACGAGACTGATCCGCTATAGCACGAGTAATCGCTTGCCGAATCCACCATGTTGCATAGGTAGAAAATTTAAATCCACGCTCAAACACAAACTTTTCTACTGCTTTTAAAAGACCAATGTTCCCTTCTTGAATCAGATCAAGAAAATGCAATCCACGATTGATATATTTTTTTGCAATATTTACTACCAATCGTAAGTTTGCTCGTGCCAAATCATCTTTTGCTCGTTTATCACGATTTTGAGCGGTGACAAACTGTTTATAGAGCGCCAAGATTTTTTCTTTTGGCAGCCCTGCTTCAGACTCAACTTTTTTCAGCATCTTTGATGCAGCACGCATAGTACGTTCGAGTTCATCGATAATTCCAATATCAGATTCTTTTTGCTTAGTCAGGCCTGCATAAAAATCTAATTTTTCTTGTACTTTGCGCATTTCATCACGACGCTCATGCAGCTTTTGTGCAAGCTTTTCAACCCGTTTACCAAACTTACGAATCTGCTTATTAGCAAAGCCAACCTCTTTTAACGTGATAATAAGATTTTGACGGTTTTCTTCAATCTCTTTAAACATCGCTTTCTTCTTAGCATCACTATCCAGGCGTCCGCGATATGAGCCATAAATCTTTTCTTCATTTTTGACTAACTCTTCAATCCGATCAATAAAACGGAAGAAGCGAGTGCGCTCTTCTTCAAGCATTGGTAAATTATCTTCATCAAAACTTGAAAACTGAATAACATCTTTCAACATAAGAGGATCACGCGCAAGCCGCTCACGAAACAAAATAAACTCTTTTGCCACAAACGGGAATTGCGCAATTGCATCAACCGATTCACGCTTAGAG
>JBAXGS010000129.1:0-2738 GCA_037139275.1 bacterium
CATTTTTCAGCAATCGCCAAAGGAATTTGCACCGGATTATATGAAGCAAAATCACTTCGTTTTGATTTAATCGCTTCAACATCACCATGAACCTTATAGTGCTCTTCAGCCCGACGCATAAAATCACGCGCAGCAATCTCGTTCCGCAACCGCTTCATATGTTCTACGCTTTCATCATTAACCAGAGGCGCTCCCGCTGCTCCTGTACCCGCGGGTCCTCCCTCAGCGGCTCTGTCCGCATCTGTTTTTAATGTTGCATCCAAATCTTCTTTAATTGCATCATATGCAGCCTTGAACTGTTTGTTTTTAGCGTAATCTTTAAACTGTATGTCATGAGGGAATGCAAAGCGTTGATCTTCTAATTTTTTTTGAACTGCATTCAGTATGCCGGCCTCATATGCCATCTCAACAGGCGCGGCCCCATGAACTGGCACCTCAGCACCTTCCAAACCAAACGCCACGTAAAGCACGCCACCAAGTAACCCGATTATTTTTTTCATCACCATTCCTTTTATAAAGAATGCATCATGTTTTATGCCCATGATACCCACAATGCCTTATAGTTATATGCATAGAGTAGCATCAGGCACAAGCGCATGAATACACATCGCGTAATGTGATAAAAAA
Organism: bacterium; assembly: GCA_037139275.1. Classification (GTDB taxonomy): domain Bacteria; phylum Babelota; class Babeliae; order Babelales; family JAUPTZ01; genus JAUPTZ01. The sequence continues at coordinate 628 of JBAXGS010000129.1, forward strand.
AGACTGAATTTAATGATTATTTTTAGCGCCGACTCGTGTGGTGAAAAGCACTAGCCCGCACACCACTCCGCAGAGTGAAATCCAATACTGCCATGGAATCAGTTCACCGAGCCATGCCGCACCAAGCGCCGCACTAAACAGCGGGCACAAAAAGCCACAGAGTGTCATAAAGGTTATTGAATAGCGAGTTAAAAGCCATGAGTAGAGATTGTAGCTCACCACTTGCGACAAGAAAATTAACAACGCAAGCCATCCCATAAATGCTGGCCATGAACTGACCTGCTGCCACGCGCAAGGCTCTATAAGTAGGAGCGTTGGAAGAAAAAACCCTGCGCCAATAAGCATAGCAATGCCATTAACGGTTACAAGATGGTGCCCCCGCGCCATAAGCTCTTTTACCACAAACCATGCGGCGCAGGCCGATACAACCGCAGTACAAAGCACAGCTTCAGGCAATGAGAAATACAAAAATTCAGAAAAGCCAGTTACTTGCAACGAGAGTATGGGAAGTAAACTCAGCGTACCAATTCCAATTCCTGCCCACTTGAGAGCCGATAATCTTTCTTTATACAGTATGTGCGATAAAACCGCGGCAACAAACGGGGTTATTGCGTACATGAGGGCGGTTTTGGCCGATGTTAAATACTGCAAAGACCAGAATTCAAAAAGAAAAGCGATATAAATATGCAAAAAACCAGCAAGGATAAATAACCAGCGGTCACGCCACACCGCCTGCCATGAAATTTTCTTCATCACGTGCATGCTGGCCACCAGAAAAATACCACCAACGAGGAAGCGCGCAGTTAAAAGAAAAAGATAGGGGCTGTATGATAGGACCTTTTTGGCAATAGTGAACGTAGAGGCTAAAATTAGATACTCGAGTGCAATTAATAGCATGGCTGAAAAATTACTCCTTACCCGCAGTCTCTGCATTTATCACTAATTGAGAAACCGGAACACGAATACGCTCAATAGAAAGCGCCTTTCCTGTTTCTGCATCTGCAACCACACACACTCCATGAAGTACATACGGTCCATTTTCCTCAACAACAAATTTTGAAGGGAGCTGGGTAATCATGCGTGAAAGCACCGTGGATACTTGCATGCCCAGCATAGAGTTTTCTGCAGCGGCACATCCTAAATCAGAAATATAAGCGGTTCCTTGCGGCATAATACGCTCATCAGCGGTTTGCACATGGGTATGTGTTCCCACAAGACTGGTTATCTTACCATCCAAATGAAACGCCATGCCTTGTTTTTCAGAGGTAGTTTCCGCATGAAAATCGAGAAAAATTAAATTGGTTTGTGTCTTAAGAAATGTAAGCAAACTATCCATTCCTTTAAACGGACAGGCAAGCTGTTCATGCATAAAAATACGGCCTTGTGCATTCACAATCGCAATCTTACTCCCACTCAGGGTCGTAAAAATAACATATCCTTTGCCTGGACATTCAGCAGGAAAGTTCAGTGGCCTGAGTAATCTATCATGCCCGGCAAAAGCGGCGAGAAATCCTTTTTGCCCAAATACATGATTTCCTGTTGTGATAACATCTGCACCATGCTTGGTTAAAAACTCAACAATCGGTGCCGTAATGCCTCGCCCGTTATGAGCAGCATTTTCTCCATTCACTACAACGCAATCAGGTTTGTACTGCTGCCGCAACTGCCCAATAGTTGCGGCAAATAATGCACGGCCTGGTCGACCCACAAGATCACCAATGTGTAGTATCGTGACGGTTTTTCCCGCTCCATTCATCCCTTGTCCCTTTATACCCTGTGTTACCCATCCAGGTTTTACCCGTCCAGCGCGTGCGTCAGCTCCTCAATACAAGAATTAATAGAACGCTCTCGCTCGTGCTGTTCTTGCAGTAATGGCACCAAGCACCGCATGGTTACCATGGCGCACAATTGTCCTTCTGATAACAGCGCATCCTTACTCTGTATCTCGCGGGCTCCCAACTCAAACAATTGAGCCGCTTTTTCAAGCAACTCCTGATCAACCGAGGAACTTGCAATCGTATACTTTTTACCAGATAGTTGTATTACAACACTCATACAAACCTCTCTACTGTGCCATTTCAGGCAACCGTGCATGCTCAATTGTTGCAAGC
>JBAXGS010000130.1:0-2719 GCA_037139275.1 bacterium
AACGCGTCTGAGCGAGCAAGAGACCGCTTTGAGCGCTCGTTTTAACAATGCGATTAATGCTGACCATTCTTTTATTGTGTGCGATGAGGCCGCTTTAACCGGAGTTGATTCTGCGTTTATTGCTTCGCAAGAGCGCGATAGCGATGGCAAAGTAAAATTGTATTGTAACGGGCCCACAATGCTGGCGGTCTTGGATTATTGTTCTAATCCGGCAGTAAGAAATGCATTTTTTGAAGCATACAATCGTCGTGCCTATCCAGAAAATATTGCAACCCTTGAATCGTTGATTGCAGTCCGTGATGCACGAGCAAAGCTTTTAGGCTTTGAAAGTTTTAATGCATTGCGGCTTGATGATCAACTGATTAAAACACCTGCGCGTGCGTATGATTTTCTCTCTTCTATAGAAAAAACTGCCCGTTGCGGGCATGCGTGTGATATGGCGGCAGCTCTTACTTCAAAGCCTGCAGATGTTGTGCTTACTCAAGAAGGAGCTCTTCTTCACGCCGATCAGCGGTATGTGTTTGCGGCACATAAAAAAGCTCGGTATTCCATTGATGATCGAGAAATTGCGGAATATTTTCCTGTGCAAAAAACAGTGACAGGTATTTTTGAAATATATGAAAAATTTATGAATATTGAGTTTGAACATTCATCATCAATTCCTGGGGCCTGGGATGCATCCGTGCAAGGCATAACTGTGTATGCAAAAGGGAAAACAAAAGTTCTGGGGTATATACTTCTTGATCTCTATCCACGTCCGTATAAATATTCTCACGCGTGCTGCTTTGATACGTTTTCTCGCGTTATAAGCCGTCCAGAATTGCCAGCAGTAAGCTTGGTATTAGCCAACTTCCCTCAAGCTCAGGGTGGCGCGCCCGCATTATTACTGCATGCAGATGTTGTTACTTTCTTTCATGAGTTTGGCCATGCACTTCATAATACTTTAGCGGTAACTGAGCATTATGGGACCAGCGCATTTAACGTCCCTTGTGATTTTGTAGAACTTCCCTCTCAAATATTGGAGTCGTGGATGTGGGACCGTGACATGCTCAAATTAGTGAGTTCTCACTATACAACTGGGGAGCCTTTGCCTGATGTATTAATTGATCGCATGCTTGCAGCGCATGATTTTGGGCAAGGGTATCAGGAATTGAGGCAGTTGTTTTTGGCTTTGTATTCATTAGAACTCTTTAATGCTGGCGCTCAAAAAGATTCTACTCAGATTCTTTTAACGTTGCTGGAGAAACTGAGCCAGGGAGTGGCGATACACACACAAAATCGAATGCATGCATCGTTTGGTCATCTTACTGGATATGGTCCTATGTATTATGGATATGCATTATCGCGGGCATATGCGCATGATGTTTTTGAGGTCATCAAACAGAAGGGGTTATTGAATCCTGACATTGGAACACGTTTTGTGGATTGCATTTTAGCACCAGGAGCGTCTAAAGATGCCGAGCAATTATTGAGTGATTTTTTAGGGCGACCAGCATGTTCAGATGCATATATTGCATGGCTGGCATCGCTGGCGACAGAGAGCTAGATATACGCTTTTTTACCTACCAGATGCAGCAAGCCGATGAAGAACTGCAGTTTTATAATCTGCGAGTGCTTCAGGATTGATGAGTAGATGGTTGAACTGTTCGTACGGGAGATTAACAAAGAGCTCAATTACTTCCTTGTACAGCTCTTTCTCTTTCAGATGGTTTCGTACATGTTCATTGCTGGTCAGTAGTACTGTTTTTTGCCGGCAGTTTGTGGCGTGATACAGAATCTCAAATTGATCACGGGGAATGAGTAAATCGTTTTTGCCATGAATAAAAAATATTGGCATGTCTTCACGCAGCAGGGGTGCATAATCAAGTACTGAAACGGTATTGAATTCAACATTGAAGAGTTTTTGGCCCAGCCATACGATCGCTTTTTGAAACCAGCGCTGACGTACTAAAATATTATGTTGCCATTTACTGTGATACTGAGGACGCGCAATCATGCCGGGATCTTTTGAAAGAATATCAACGGCATGTTGTAAAGAAAACCAACATCCATCAAGTACTAATTTAGTGAATAGCTGAGGATAGAGAGCCGCTGTTTTGATGAAAATAAGGCCGGAGTAGCAGACGCCTAGGCCGACCACTGAATTGTATTTTTTGTGTCTGCAGACATGGCTGACAATTGCGTACACATCTTTTTCTTCGCATTGCCCGAGGCGTACCTTCTTGCGATCAATCCCCATAACGTGCTCAAACATGCTTTTCCACGAGCTTGGCTTGAGGAGTGAGCTTTTTTTATAGCCATGTCCCCGGTAATCAAAAAAGAGGACATCGTAGGTATTAAATAAATCACCCATGGGAGCCATTAATTCTCGATAATTTGTAAACCCTGGTCCAATAACAATAAGTGTAGAGCTATTCCGATTAAGGAGTGTTCCTTCAACTACGTGGCCATCATCGGTTACGGCCGATACAAGTGCGCCAGATTCTTTCTTATTAGGAGCAGCTGCCAGTTGGTATGAACGAACGAGGTCGCCTTTTTGTAAAAGCTTAGTGTCTCGAAAGAACGTGGTATTTTGTAAATAGCTGTTTTGCTGGATTGCAATATTGATAAATTCTCGAGGAAGCTGGTGCGATCTACCGAGCAGTGGGCTGTATACTTCGTGAGTGAATCGATACGAGAACGGCTTTTCGTTGGGAGCAAGGTGGTATGTGTGCAGGAG
>JBAXGS010000131.1:0-2716 GCA_037139275.1 bacterium
CGTAGTTTATGTAAGGTATAAACAGATGATAATTACCAAAGAAGAAAAACAAGCGATTATTAAAAATGCAGCAATCTCTGAGCACGATACAGGATCATGTCAAGTTCAAATAGCGCTGATTGATCGTCGTATTGCTCAGATTTCTGAACATTTAAAAGCGTTTCCTAAAGATAAGCACTCGCATCGTGGATTAACTTTGTTGCTTGGTCGTCGACGTGCATTTACGAAATATTTAGCACGTACAGCACGTTAATATAAAAAAGCGTGCTCGTGAGGGTTTTTGGCGTTTTACAGAGTATTATGCGCAAAAACTCAAGTTAGTAGAATTTATAATGAATAAGGTTATACATGAGTAAAACTTTTATAATACCAGGGGGCGGTCTGGAAGTAGTGATTGGCAAGTTTGCTGGTCAAGCTGATGGGTCTGCATGGTTAAAATCTGGCGACAACGTTGTTCTTGCCACGGCAGTGACAAGTAAAGAAGAACGTGATTTTATGGGGTTTCTTCCTTTAACGGTTGAATATCGTGAGAAGACTTCTGCAGCTGGGCGAATTCCTGGTGGTTACATCAAACGAGAAGGTCGTTTGAGTGATACAGAAGTGTTAACCTCTCGGGTTATTGATCGCACAGTGCGTCCACTTTTTCCTTCTGAGTTTTTCAATGAAGTGCAATTGATGGTTTCTGTGTATTCAGCAGATGGTAATTTTCCTCTTGCGGTGATGTCTATCATAGCATCGTCTATTGCATTAGGACTGTCACACATGCCATTTTTGGGGCCTGTTGGCGCGGTTCTTGTGGGACGGATAGATGGTTCTTTAGTATTTAACATGGGTCTTGAAGCGGCTGCTACATCTGATGTACATATTTTAATTGCGGGAACGCGTGATGGTATCTGCATGGTTGAAGGCAACTGTGAACTGCTCAGTGAAGATGAGATGGTTGATATTTTCTTGACCGCTCATGAAGAGATTAAAAAACAAGTAGTTTGGCAAGATGAGATTATTGCGGACAGCGGTAAGCAAAAGATTGCTGTTGAGCGTTCATATAACTGGCATGAGCATCAAGCTAAAGTAAGCGCATGGGTTGCTCAAGAGCAAGTTCCTGCAGCATTATTTGGTGCGAGTAAGCAAGAACAATCAGCACATTTAAAACATAAAAAAGAAGCGTTTCATGCTGCATTTGCTCATGCTATTGAAGAATATAAGATTCCTCAATCTGTGCTCAATTTCATGTTTGATTCAGCGGTTAAAGAGCAATTGCCTGATGTCATTATCGCAAAAGGTAACCGATTTGATGGTCGCGGTATGGATGATGTCCGTGCGATTAGTTCAGAAGTAGGCTTGTTGCCTCAAGTGCATGGTTCTGCATTGTTTCAACGTGGTCAAACGCAAGCAATTGCCTGTGTGACCCTGGGAACAGCACAAGATGCTCAAAAAGTAGAAAAATTGGTAGAAGGGGTGCAAGAGCGCTCATTTATGCTTCATTATAACTTCCCTCCATTTTCTGTTGGCGAAGCGCGTCCCGTACGCAGTGTTGGTCGTCGTGAAGTGGGTCATGGATACTTGGCTGAGAATTCATTTATTAAAGTGATTCCAGGGCAAACCGATTTCCCGTATACCATTAGAGCGGTTGTTGATATTTTGGAATGTAATGGTTCTTCTTCAATGGCTACCGTGTGTGCAACAACGCTTGCGTTGATGGATGCAGGGGTTCCTATCCAAGAAATGATTGCCGGTATTGCAATGGGTCTTATTAAAGATTCATCAGACCAGTATCATGTATTGACTGACTTGCTTGGTTCAGAAGATGCTCTTGGGCTAATGGACTTTAAAGTAACCGGTTCTGACAAAGGCATTCGTGCTATTCAGATGGATATTAAAGCTAAAAAAGGTTTATCTCGTGAATTGCTTCATACCGCTTTGGTACGAGCAAAAAGAGCGCGTGAATTTATTTTAAGCGAAATGCGTAAGACCTTGAGTGCACCACGTGCAGAGATTTCTGACCGCGCGCCAAAAGTAACGCAGTTGAATATTCCGGTAGATAAGATTGGTGTAGTTATTGGACCATCTGGTAAAGTAATTAAAGAAATTATTGCTCAAACAGATACGCAAATTGATATTGCAGATGATGGATCAGTACGCATTTACGCAAAAGATTCTTCTGCGGCACGGCGTGCTGAGCAGTGGATTCGCGTGCTTGTGGGCGACATTCAGGACGGTGCAGTATTTAATGGTGTAATTAAGCGCTTTGCTGAATTTGGACTCTTTGTTGAGTTGGTTCCTGGCAAAGACGGTTTATTGCATGTTTCCAGTATTGCAAAGGATAAGCAGAAAACACTGACACAGCAGTATCAAGTAAATGATGTCTTGCGTGTGAGAGTTGTTTCATCTGATCCAGAAACTGGACGCATTAAATTGTTTGCGCCTGAGCTTGCACCGAATGAGAAATAATCAAGCGGTTGAGTAATGATGGATACAAACATTTTTACAAATGTTCGCAGAGATGGCCGTACCTGTAAGCAGGTACGGCCTGTTTCATTGCAGTATAACCAGTTTGGGTATGCTGAATCTTCAGTGCTCTTGAGCATGGGCAATACACGGGTGCAGGTTTCTGTAACCTTGCAAAAAGGAGTTCCTCCTTTTATGCGTAAAAAAGGGATTGGGTGGCTTACTGCAGAATATGCAATGCTTCCCACCTCAACGCGTGTTCGTACTC
>JBAXGS010000132.1:0-2626 GCA_037139275.1 bacterium
ACTTCACCAGAACGCTCGAGAGGTGGAAATGGAATACCAATTGCCGGTACCATTTCTTCATCAAACTCAACTTTTTCCATCCGATCAAGCTGCTTTTCCATACTCTTAGCCATCTTTGCCTTGGAAGCTTTTGCTTTAAATCGCTCAATAACTTGTTTGCGCTGAGCAATATCACGATTTTGCGCTTCGCGAGCCGCTCTAAAGTGCGCAACTTGCTCCTCATACGAGCGACGATAATATGAATAATTACCGGCGTAAATTTTCAGCTTACCTTTGTTAAGGACATAAATAGATTCACACACCTGATCAAGTACATATTTATCATGACTGATCAAAATATACCCTGAGCGAGATTGTTTTAAGAATCGACACAGCCATTCACGCGCGGGAAGATCTAAGTGGTTGGTTGGTTCGTCAAATAAATACATATCGGCATCTTGCAGAAGCAACTTTGCCAGCACCACACGCATTTGCCATCCACCGCTTAACTCAGCAACCAGCATGTCTTGCTTCTCTTGATCAAAACCCAGACCAACCAATACCTTGCGAGCAAATGCCGACTTACTCCCATAATCATGCTGTGCCAAATCGGAATGAAGCGTGGCAAATTCAGCGCAATCATGCATTCCTGAACGCTCAAGCTCTACTGCACGCAAATGCCATTGCCCAACTTCTCCGTAGGCAGACATTGTTTCATCAAACACTGAGTGAGGAGATTGCAGCACCACTTCTTGCGGCAAATAGGCAAGGCGCATACCGGAACTCAACTGTATCTGCCCGCCGGTTAATTTTTGATGCCCTGCTATTGCTTTCAAAAGCGTAGACTTACCCGCTCCATTTGCTCCCACAAGACCAATTTTTTCATCCTGAGCAATAAGCTGCGTAATTTGACTAAAAATAGTTTGCTCTCCAAATACCAACGACAACGACTGCAACTTAATCATAACTTCCCCAGCTCTCTTATACTTTCATACTGCGCTTCGTCATACTTTTCAACGAGGCATGCACCAGACGATTATGCTGCATACCCACTTTGGTAATTAATTGATAAAAAAAATCTCGATCGGCCGCCTTCACAACCGCCTGTTCATGCGCTTCAGCAAGAACTACCGGATATCCTGCCCCTTTTGCTGCCTGATCAAGCGCAACACGGCATACCTGAGCAACTAAGGTTTCATCAGCAGCTACCCACGCTGGCATTTCCAAACGAGCAATCTCGCCACCCACATGAAGATAGCAAAACCATGGACGCGCATACACCGGATACTCCTTGGTAATAGTTGAAGCTGTTTCAAACAGAGGGCTTCTTTGCCCTGGTTCAAGCAAGTGACTCATCAAATGAGTATCAAGCAACGTATCAACTGCCTTACACGGAAAGGTATCATACACTGCATGACACGGAATGCAATTGGCAACCGTAAAACGGCAGAGTCCTAATTTTACCAAACTCATGACTTCACGACTTTTTGGCATACTAATATACCCTGCATATACAATACGCTGCAGATAAAATTGCTCAAACGCTGCCATATATTCATGTAAAAACTTAGTCCGCACCTCGGGAGTTTTCCCTTCCAGCATCCAAAAAATTATGGTGCCATCAATAAGCACAACAGGCGACTGATCGCGCTGCTCAACTGCAAGCCGAACAGCTTCAGACAGTTCCCGGCTTTCCCTCAGCAAATCAACCACTTCTGCAGCCACTTGCTCGCCAGCAATCGCAACAGAAGAAAATGGTGCCACTTCTGGTGTAGAAAAAAATGAAACAGAACTTTCAGTAGCACCGTACCGAAAACACGCACTTCCCACATTCAACAAAAAACAACCCACCCCGGCCATGTGCCTATTGGGATACACTTGTGAACCATCAACTGCAAGAACCGTATACTCAGTTACTCGCTCATACAAAAACACATCGGTCAAACATCCTGCCCAGGCAGGAACAAGAAAAGAACTTTCTGCATCACGCGCTCGCTGCGGAAACGTACTATCAGCAGCAATACGTCGATACACCTCAACAGCCAATGTCACCGTACTCACTACATCAGGAAATAACTGATCTGATAACTGCTCAACACATACCGCAAGTTTTAATCGATCCAACATTGGCTCTCTCTTTTTTTCAAAAAAAAGGGGCTCGCTATCATTACAATACCGAGCCCCTTGCTTATGTTCTTAACGTGCTAAGCGCTCTGCACATATCCCCTTAAGGATTACTCAGATGCTTTTGCGCGCTCTTCTCTCTTTTTTTCACGATCAGCAAAACCTGATGAGGTTCGCGCACCTGAATCTTTATCAAAGCGCCTTGCTGATGAAAATGAAGGACGCTTCCATGCAGCGGTATCAACTAACGCATCAACAAATGGCCCACGTGGCTTACGATCATCACGATCATTAAATCCACGAGACGGACGATCACCAAACGGTTTGCGATCTCTCCCAAACGACGGACGATCACCAAATGATTTTCTTTCACCAAATGGACGCGCTGGACGATCGCCAAACGAACGCTCTTTACGTTCACCAAATGCAGGACGGTCACCAAACGGCTTACGTTCTCCACCAAACGATGGACGATCACCAAATGATTTTCTTTCACCAAATGGACGCGCTGGACGATCGCCAA
>JBAXGS010000133.1:0-2590 GCA_037139275.1 bacterium
CTACGGTTGGACGGCGTCTTGTGATCCATTCAGTCAAGAGCAAATGGGTAAGCTGTATTGCCTCAGGTACCACGCGGTTGCCGGGGAGATGTTTGACTGCGTAGAATCGATTGTGTTCTGTGTCTTCTGTAACGCTATAGGTTGCTGCTCCAATATGTATTTCACATGATGCACGTTTGGTATCTTTTATTATCTGAGCACATCTTCGCAGCGCGTTATCAATGAGTATAAAAGGTTCCAGGGTATTAAAATAAGAGAGGTGCTTGTGGTCTGCAAAAACCTCAGCACTTGCTTCAAACTCTCCGCTTTCAATAATTTTTATGACGAATCGCTTACAAATGCTTTGTAAGTACAATTCATTCTTATACATGCACAGTCTAAATTGTGTGTTGTTGTCGAGTTCGCTTTTACTGAGTGATGCTGTGCGACTTGGCGAAAACGTTCCATCGTATGCGGTATCATAGTTATAGGTAAAGAGTAGTGTTCTGTGCGGTGATCTTTTTCCGTCTATGACTAACGTGCCAATGCGTGCTGGACGATAGGGATACCTGATAAAGAGTAAATCTGTTGGTGAAACAGCAATAGTGTCTGTGCAGGTTGTTTTTTTAGAGATATCGTCTGTTGCGTATGAAGTAAGAGTAGTAAGTGTAATAAGTATGAAAAGATACATGCGTATCATAAAAAAGTCCTTTGAGTGGATGATTGTCTGTGGAGTGGTTGCTGCCCCTGTTTATCGCAGGGGCAGCGTAAGAATTAACAGCATTCGTACCATGGTTTTATGTTTGCTTTGAATTGTATCCCGGTCGGGTCTTGTAATATATCTAAGCGTGTATGCAGTATTCTGCTAAAAAGTAAAAAGGAAAAGAGGGTACCATCATCTTGTGCGCCTTTTTTTTGAAAGGCCTTAAGGGCCTTTTGGAATTTTGCTTTGTCAGAATCTTGAAATGCATACATAACACCTTTATGTGAGTAGAGCGTATAAGGCGCCTGGCCCAAGATTTTCATACTTACGCCATAGCGAGAGTTTTCATGTACTTCATCTGCCCTAGTGAGGATTTGATTGACAGTGTAGAGCTTCTGATAACTAATGATGGTTTGGTCAGTATATTTGCCATACACGCCCAGTAACTCCGCTTCAGTGAGTTGCCGCAAACCATTAAGTGTTACGATGTAGCGGTTGACAGGACCTCTTTTGACTGCATACAGAACACCATTGTGTTGATGGAGGGTATAATATGTCGACTCACCTTCTTGTCCTTGGTGTATTTGTGCCGGGGTGGTGATATCAGATCCAGGAGCGAGTATAACTAAGTCCTTTGCAAACGGAAGGAAGCCATATCCGAGTACACTATAGATGTATTCATACAGTCCAGCTGTTCTAGATTTTACTTTCATTGGAGCTTGTGCCTGTTTAGGTTTACTGTCAGCGGGGTGGGTGTTGGCAGCGAGGGCAGCTGCAACATTACCAGCTTCTTGAAATTCTTTCTTGCGACGCTCTTTTTCGGCCGTTGTTGCTGTAGTGAATTCGTCACTAAACACATTAAATCCCGGAAGGTATGCTTGTTCCCATGCAGCACCGCCGGCAAGCCAAGCTAAATTACGGTCAGCTTCTGTTGCTAGAGCTTCAGCCTCTTTTTGTGTGATGGGCTGAGGGAGAGGTCCTTGCGGTGCAGCTCCTCGTACTGCGTCTTGGTGTACGAGTGTTGGATGCACTAGGCCTTCGCCTGCGCCAACACCGACTCCTGCGCCTGCAGGGCCTGTGTTGTTATCAGGAATAGGCATAGGAGCAATTTGTGCCATGCTGCGCCCAGTGAGTGATAAGCGCCGCCCAGTGGAAGCTCTGCGTTCTGGTGCGGAGTTCATGCTTTGCTGCGCAGGTGCTTTTTCCATGCAATTGAGTGTTGAATATGCTGCAATAAGTAGTAGGAGTAAACAGAGATTTTTCTTCATAAGGTTCTTGGGTCTTTCGTTGGTAGGTTGCATATTGAGGTTTCCATACCGGGCATGATCGCACGGATGGCTCAATAAATAGTTAAATGCATTGGGTACGCATTGGATATAGAAATGGAACGATATGGGCAAGACTTCCCCAAGTCTTTTGTGCGCATATCAAAAAAAATCTCGACTCACTTGAAACTTTTTAGGTTAAGTGAGTCGAGAAAAAACTTTATTTTTAGTCAAAATTCTTTCATATAGAAAAACTATATGAGTTTTAAATGTTTGTCAAACGGCGCAATTTTGCGCGGTTATATTATTCGTCTCCGGCAAATGATATGGAGTCTAGCGACATATCGCCGGCTGCGGCGGGCAGTGTTCTGCCCCATACAGGGTGATCGCTGCTTGGTTCAGGGGCGATTCTATTATTTTTTGTGCGGCGCAACTTTTTAAGCCACGAAAACATGCCTTGGGGTTTTTGAGGTAGGGCAAGCAGAGATTCTCGAGAAGGTCTCTGGGTAAGTGGCTGTGTGAGCGCGCAATAGAGCCATGGTGATGAGCGCCAGAATGATCCATTCATTGCGCATGTGGTCAGCCAGCAGTTTAAGTTTGATAAGAAAACTTCCCCCACGAAAAGACTTGCTGTGTCATTATG
>JBAXGS010000134.1:0-2581 GCA_037139275.1 bacterium
CCCTCGCTCCCAAAGCGAGTGCGCTACCAACTGCGCCACACCCCGACATGATTTTTGTAGTAAAACGAACTTCTAATAAGAAACACAGTTAATGGGGTGAATGACGGGGCTCGAACCCGCGACACCCAGAACCACAATCTGGTGCTCTACCAACTGAGCTACATCCACCACATAATTTGAAAGAACTTATTTTTATGAGAGAGTATTATACGGGATTTTTTTTAAAAAGAAAGAGCCGATCGTAAAAAATGATCAATTTTTGGAGCGTCAGATCGATTTTGCTCTTTACTATCAAACGTTTCTTGGATGCAGCCATTTTCCATTAAGTAGACGCGATCGAGTGTTGCGCTTATAAATTGCATGTCATGGCTTGCATAGGCAATAGTAATGTTGTGGGCCAATAAATTTTTTAGCACGGTGGCGAGCATTGTTGTACTTTCTGGGTCAAGCGCAGAGGTTGGCTCATCAAACAGTAAAATAGTCGGTTTCAGCATAAGAGCCCGGGCAATAGCAACTCGTTGTTGCTGGCCGCCTGAGAGTTGGTGTGGGTAGCGGCCTGCATATTCATGCATGCAAACTAATGTAAGAAGTTCCTGTGCGCGGAGGTGTGCCTGCTGAGGGGTAAGTGATCCTTCATGCAGGACCGGGGCTACACAGTTTTCTGCTACGGTCATATGAGGGAAAAGGTTAAATTGTTGAAAGACAAATCCAATAGTATGCACGCGCTGGCTATTGCTCAGGGAGGTAAGCGGTTTGCTATTTACTAAAATACTGCCGGTGTAGGTAGTTGTTAGGTGCGCGCAGCAGCGCAGCAGGGAGGTTTTTCCAGCGCCACTTTTGCCAATAAACGCGGTGATACGTCCTTGGGGAATTTCAAAGTTTAACGCATTCAGTATTGTTTTGGTGTGGCTTGCTGTGCCGTATTGGAGTGTTAGGTTAGTGCCCTTTATCATAATCAAACTTTCGTTCAAGTGCTTGTGCGCCCATACCAAGAAGGCCGGTAAGTGCTAAATAGATGAGTGCTGCAATAATATACCATTGAGGTTCTAATGTTCTGCTGACAGTGTCGCGTGCTACTTTTGTAAGTTCTACAATCCCTACCGCGCCCATGATGCTGGTTTCTTTGATGAGCGAGATAGTTTCGTTAATAAGCGCAGGGAGCGTGGTGCGGAGCATCTGGGGAAGTATGATGTACCAGAGCGTTGCGCTTTGTGAGTAGCCAAGAACATAAGCAGCTTCCCATTGTCCGCTGGGCACTCCATTCACGCCGCCTCGTACAATTTGTGCAACGTAGGCGATTGAGTTCATGCCAATGGTAATGATGCCTGCCGTAAGAGGGCTGATATTGCCATTCCATATCAAAGGGAGTGCATAGCACATAAGAAGTAATTGAACGTATAAAGGAGTTCCTTGCATCACAAAGACATACACTTGTATCGCGCGGGCAAGCAATGGTGAAGCCATTTTTCGTGATCCAGCAATGCCAAGTAAGCATCCCAGTGTCATACCAATACAAAGACCTGCCAGTGCAACGCCCAGCGTGGTAAGCGTGCCGGTAATAAAAAGTGAAATAAGTGGATTCATCGTGATTCCTTAGTTAAACCATTTCTCAGCATATGCTGCTATTGTTCCCTCATGGCGTAAGGCATTAATTACTGCAATGACCGCGTTGCGTAATTCTTCGTTTTGAGGAGTTATTCCTATTCCAAATCCTTCAATGCGGAGATACGGAGGGATGGTTATAATATGCGACTCCAGATCTTGGCTTGTTGCAGTAAGAGAGCGTACTGAGTCGGTATCCAGAAGTCCACAGTCTGATGTGCCTCGGGTTACTTCCAGCACGATGTCTGAAATATCAGGGAGTGTTTTAACAACCATGCCGGGCAGTGACGTCAGAATTTCTTCAAACATAGAACCTGCTTGTGTGCAGATGGTTAGCTGCTGTTCAGCGGCTGAGGCCAGCGTGCAATGTGGATGAGGGCGAGTTTTTGGATAAAAGAGCGCTACGGTGTTAATAGATGTGCCATAGTAGGGGATCAAGAGGCCGGTTTTTTTACGTGCTTGGGTAAGAGAGATGCCTCCAATAATCATATCAACAGACCCGTGGGTAAGTGCAAGAAGCAGTGCATCAAATGCCATATCTTTAATAACCAGTTGTTTATTGAGTTTATGTGCAATCGCGGTGGCAACGTCAACATCAAATCCGATGGGATTTCCAGACTCATTGGTAAAGATAAATGGAGGGTAGCCGACGTTAGTGCCTACCACCAGCGTGTCTGTAGTGCGTGAGGTTGGTTTCTTTTGTGTGTAATTATGTACCAGCAAGTAGCCGGCGCCTGCAAGTATGCATATGGATATAAGAAGTTTAAATACTGTTTTCATGTTGTGTTCTTTCATGTATAGCTTATGAACTTCAGTGTACCACAATCAAATTTTTTCTGTAGATGCTTTTTTCCCGGGGCCGACGCATGATTTTTTACGCTATGAATTTGCTTTGCATAGATAATTAATGTACTGAGCCATCACACACAGTAAATCACACAACGCCCGCACGCCGTCATTGCGAGCTGCCTGCCATAGC
>JBAXGS010000135.1:0-2527 GCA_037139275.1 bacterium
AGTAAAAATGGAGTTCAGGCGTTATTGATTGACCAGGCTATTCCTGAAATTGAGCATGAAGCAAATGCATTACTTGCTCGTCTGAGCAATAATCAGTCACATGTGTTTATAGAATCATTGCGGGATTTGAAGCGTGGCGGTGTCCGTGAAACATTGGATATTAAAATAGCAGATACCATGGGAGTCCGCCCGTATGAGATGTTTTCTGGGGGGGAAGCTTTTCGAATAGATTTTGCATTGCGGGTAGCCATTTCAAAGCTTCTCGCACGCAGAGCGGGGGCGGCGCTGCAGGTGTTGATTATTGATGAAGGATTTGGGTCGCAAGATGAGGAAGGGCTTGGGCGGCTTATGGAAGCGCTCTATGCCGTGCAAGATGATTTTGCCAAAATTATTGTAGTTACTCATCTGCCCGCATTCAAAGAAAATTTTCCGGTACATTTTATTGTTGAAAAAGGAGCATCTGGCTCGGTAGTGACCGTAGAACAAAGGGGATGAGGGGGGGGCAGGCGGTAAGACACCCTGCCTCGATCTTTTGGTGCGCATAGAGCATTAGGTAAAAGCAAGTTCGCAGTTCACCGTCTTTGCGAGGAGTTGGAATGATGATTCTGCCTGAAATTCACTATGTCGACGACGCAATCCACAGGGTTTACGATCGCTTTCAATAATAAGACTGGATTGCCGCACTCCCAGCCTACGCCAAGGCTATGGCGGGCAGGTCGTTCGCAATGACCAGCCGACGCTTTTGGAGCTATCAACTTACGCTTTTTTGAAGCTTCAGCAGACAGGTGGCTGGCAAACGGGGCCTGGCCGGCGAAGACGGGTTTGTAAATCAATATTTTAAACTCATGCGACTATATGCTATTCTTGCCGGCATGATGAACGAACTTATCTTTATATTTCATACTTTGTGTGTATTTGGCGTAGTCTGCGGCGCGGTATTGCTTGGTCGGCATACGGTGCAAGCACTGGTCTGCATATACATTGTGCTTGCCAATCTTTTTATTGTTAAGAAAATGCTGCTGGTTGGATGCATTGCAAGTGGAAGCGATATGTATGTTATGGGAAGTATGTGTGCTTTAATGATTGGTGCTGCCTTATGGGGAGAGCGATTTGCGCGGGAAACGGCTATGCTTTCAGTTGCTGTTTCACTCTTCTTTTTTATGCTTTGTTGGTTTCAAGTTGCGTATGCGCCATTGCCGGTTGATAGTATGCATGAGACATTTGCGCTCTTGCTCGCTCGTATGCCTCACATCACCTTTTTTAGTATTGTTGCTCATTATTGTGCTCAGCTATGTACGTTGGCGCTTTCTTCAGGGGTGCGCATGCTCTGTAAGGGATGGCTGCAAGCGGGAGGGCTTGTGGCAGCAATGGTTCTGGGACAGGTGGTTGATGGAATAATATTTTTTGGCGGAGCATTTGGACTCACCACACCGGTGTATACTCTCGCGCAAATGATTGGAGTGAGTGTGTGCCTCAAGATGCTGTGTATTGTGGCAAGTTCTGCGTTGGTAGTGGGTGCCGTATGGTATAAGGAGCGTGGGCATGTACAATGAACTGGTATTTTTTGCGCATATAGCGGTGGTAACTGCATCGGTACTACTGGCCTTGCGTCATTCGTATGGTGCGCTGCTTACTGTTCTTGCGCTTCAGATGATTGTGGCTAATCTCTTTGTCACCAAGCAAATTGGGTTGTTTGGATTTCATACAACCACGAGTGAAGTATTTGTGGTGAGTGGAATGTTTGGCATTGGGGTAGTGCGTGAAT
Organism: bacterium; assembly: GCA_037139275.1. Taxonomy (GTDB): domain Bacteria; phylum Babelota; class Babeliae; order Babelales; family JAUPTZ01; genus JAUPTZ01. Next base: position 1,766 of record JBAXGS010000135.1, read on the forward strand.
ACTATGGGTTTGAATATGCGCGACGCTGTGTGTGGATGATTTTTGGTTTTTTCTTACTTTTTACTGTGCTGGTACAGTTTCATTGCGCGTATACCGGTTTTGAACCATTGTATGCAGAAGCACTTGCATTGGTGTGTACTTCAACGGTACGGCTCTTTATAGCAAGTATGCTGGCCTATCTAGTATCAGAGCGTATACATCTTGCGCTGACTTATCTTATGCCGGGACGGTATTATAAAATGCTGCCTTTGGTCGGTGGGCAAATTGTTGATACGGGTGTCTTTGCTGTAGTGGGGCTGTGGGGGCTGGTTGATTCGCTGTGGTCTGTAATAGCATTTAGTCTCTTGGTAAAAGGTATTATTATTGTGAGTTTGGCGCCGGTGCTGCTGATGACACATCGTTTGTATAAAGGGTTTGTATGAGTTTTAGGTTTGAGGTTTTGTATACATCAAAGAAGTCACGGGCGCGTGTGGGGCGTATTCATACACCGCATGGCATCATTGAGACACCAGGGTTTGTGCCAGTTGGTACTAACGGCTGCCTAAAAGGACTTACCAGTCATAATGTAACAGATCTTGATGTGCAGCTTCTATTTTGCAATACCTACCATCTTATGGTGCAACCTGGGCTTGATGTTATTGAAGCGGCGGGGGGATTGCACGCATTCATGAATCGACAGCAGCCTATTATTACCGACTCGGGCGGATTTCAGGTATTTAGTCTTGCGTATGGGGGCTATACACAAGAATTAAAGAGTAAGGG
>JBAXGS010000136.1:0-2507 GCA_037139275.1 bacterium
ATGGCTTCCTTGGTTGAGGGAACAAAGCGCCTGAAATACGGACTTGCTGGATTAACCGTCAGTTCACTCTTAATAATGGGTGCATACTTTGGGCTCAGGCATTACTTCAAAGAACGTCCAAGCATAATTCGTCCACAAGACACCTCAATCTCGTTTGGACTTAAAAAAGCGAAATATCCTCCGTCACGGCTTGATAAGCTTATTTTGCCTCCCGCATTGCAAGAATCAGTTATGCAAAAGTTTCAGGGTATGGAATTTGCCATAACAAAAGGGTTGCCATTGAGTAATATGTTGTTTTATGGGCCGCCGGGAGTTGGAAAGAGTCTTGCAGCCCAAGAATTTGCACGGAGTCTTTCTGATAAAAAACTTGCGCATCATATTATTATACGCGGGCCGGCGTTTCAGCAATTTGCAAGACCTGGACAGGCAGTGAGTGCTATTAGAGCTATATTTGAAGCAGCCGAATATTCGTATAAAAAAACGAAGAAGCCGACGATTATTGATTTTGAAGAGGCTGAAATATTATTTGCTGATCGAGGAAATCCTGCAATATCAACAGAAATGAGTCGAAGTACTTTAACCACGCTCTTGGGGTTGATGAATGAATCAACGAGTGATCATATAGCGTTTATCGCAACGACAAATCGCAAGGAGGATCTTGACCCTGCGTTTAGGGATCGTGCGCATATATCAAATCATATTTTATTTGATTCTCCAGAGCAGGCAGAGCGAGAGATTTTCTTGCGCCAATACTTGAATGATGTACTGGTAGAAAAAGGTTTTGTTGTATCAAATGAAGTGACACAAGCAATTCCAGTTTTGGCCCAAAGTATTGCAGGTCTTTCTGGACGCCAAATTAGTGGCATGATAGCGCAAGCAATATATCCTTTGTTAAATGCAGGTGAGCTTGAATTAACGCTGCCACGTTTTAAGAAAATCATTGCAGATACTATGGCAAAGAAACAATCTGTATGAACTTGCTGCGGCAACAATGAGTGAAAATGTATCCGCGTAGTAAACGTGGCAAATTAAAGGGATGGTATGAAGCAAATACAGTATATTTTGTGTGTGATTCTGTGTGTTATGATGTGGCCTGCGACCTCTGCAGGAGCAGGAGCAGGAGCAGGAGCAGGAGGTTCTTCTGGGACGGGAGCCTTTCAATTGAGTTCCATGCCTGAAGAAGAAAGCGCGCAGCCAGCCTCCAGTTTTTTGCATTACGCTTATCAACAACTTGAGAAGTATCAGGATGAACATACCTTCTTTGATAGTAATCAGAAGGGAGATTATTTAGCAGATCTGAAAGCAGCAAAAGATTCATATGAAAGAGACATTAGCCGCCGTTGTGAAGCTTGTTGTCTGAGGGCGCCAGCGCTGAAAGACTATGTACTGGTCGTGAAAAAACAAATAACAGATGCTCTGAATGATTACATCGTAAGTGTGCAAAGGATTCGCACTCCAAAGGTGGCTTTTAATGTTAAAGCGATGGTAGAGCCTAACAGGGATTCTGAGGAGAGAATGAAGCAAGTTTTTCCACCAGCGTCCCGGAGTCTGGCGCCGGCGGGTACTACGGGACGTATAAATTATTATGTTCCTGCATGGCCCCTCCCCTCATCATATTTACAGCATTTAGAGAGCTTCCCTTACAGTATATGGAGCATGCAGAAGAGATTATCCGACATAGAAAAACACCTTGTTTCTTTGGAACGTCAAGCAGAAGAAGTATTTAACGGCGGAAGAGAAAGTTTTATGGCTATTGAAAAAGCTAAGGTGGCGTTAACGGTTGGTAATGCAGAGACGATTGCTGCTAGTGAGTTTCGTCGTCAGCAACAGTTGGCAGATGGTGCGGTTGCTGAGCGGTTGAGGCAAGAAGAGTTACGGCAGCGTGGAGATAATGATATTCGAGTCCAGACAACAGTTGGTACTGCATTGGAGGATGCACGGACGAAAGGAGCTCGTGCTGTGCAAGGCGATAGAGATGCTGCTCACGCGGCGCGACATGGAAAGATAATAGCGGCAGGAAAGTGGATGCTTGTAGCGGCGGCACTGAGCGCGGTAGGTGGCATGGGTGCATATTTTGGGTTTAGGCATGTTTTTAAAGAGCGTCCAAAAATAATTCGTCCTCAAGACACCTCAATTTCGTTTGGACTTAAAAAAGCGAAATATCCTCCATCACGGCTTGATAAGCTTATTTTGCCTCCCGCACTACAAAAATCAGTTATGCAAAAGTTTCAGGGTATGGAATTTGCCATAACAAAAGGTCTGCCGTTGAGCAATATGTTGTTTTATGGACCGCCGGGGGTTGGAAAGAGTCTTGCAGCTCAAGAATTTGTACGCAGTCTTTCCGATAAGAAACTTGCGCATCATATTATTATACGCGGCCCGGCATTTCAGCAATTTAAGCGACCGGGGCAAGCGGTCAGTGCGATTAGGGCTATATTTGAAGCGGCAGAAAATTCGTATAAAAAAACGAAGAAGCCGACGATTATTGATTTTGAAGAGGCTGAAAT
>JBAXGS010000137.1:0-2476 GCA_037139275.1 bacterium
TGAGAAGCTGATTATTGTAATAGCTCGAGATGGCATTGAAGTCATGTGTCTTAGCTGTTTGTTTTTGATGATTAGTGTGCTGCTTGCTCCGGGATCAGTTTTTGGCTTAGGAATTGGCGGCCTTGCTTCATAGCACAAAATATATTTTTATCGACAAAATAAAAAATAGTAGATACATTCTTTCTGCATGCATTTCATTTTAAAAAGGTATCGCCATGAAAAAAGTTATGTTTACCTCAGAAAACACTCTCGCTCAGCAATGTTATGAGCAGTTGCAGCGAGATATTATTACTGGTGTGTTAAAGCCGGGAGAAAAATTAAAAGTTCAGGCGCTCAAAGATCGTTTTGCTATTGGGCAAAGTCCTATTCGTGAGGCGCTTTCTCGGCTTGCTGCTTTTAGTCTGGTTGATCTAGAAGAAAATAAAGGTTTTCGAGTAGCGGTAATATCGGAAGCCGATATTCGTGACACTTATGCGACGTTCACTGCAATTGAAAATAGGGCACTTTTTTTGTCTATGCAGCATGGTGATGATGCGTGGGAGGCATTGGTGGTGGGTGCGCTACACCGACTTTCTCTTATTGAGCAACGAAATCTGTTTGATTGTTACGCCGCCTGGGCCGAACGTAATTACGATTTTCATGTGGCGCTGATTTCGGCCTGCCAGTCACCTATCTTACTCTCTATTAGGCATCACTTATATATGAAATTTGATCGATATTGTCGCATGGCTTATCATTTGGCGCAGCAAGATTTAGTGATAAATAATCATGAGCATAATGAACTTGCACAGGCGGTGCTTGCGCGGGATGTAAAAAGAGTAGAGGCACTTAATGAGTATCATATTAATGGGGCGATTGAAGAGGTAGTTGCTCGATTTAAACAAAACGATTTGATGTAAAGGACGTATATGCAAATTTCTAATCCTTTAATAACCTTGCTTTCATATGTATCACTTTCACGACCACGTGTTGTGTGGGCTAGTGTCTGTTCGGTGCTTAATAAGCTGTGTGATATTGTTCCGGAGATATTGATAGGTCTTTCAATAGATGTGGTGGTGAATAGAAGTCAGTCGTTTGTTGCAAAAACAGGTATAATAGATCCGCAACATCAGCTCTATATTGTGGGCTTGGCTACCGCATTATTATGGATTGGTGAGTCGGTTTTTGAATATTGGTATTCATTGGCCTGGCGTCAGCTCAGTCAGGAGGCGCAACACCAACTGCGAGTACGTACTTATGACAGAATACAGCATGCTGATCTTGCTTATTTAGATTCTGTAGCGGGCGGCACGCTGCTTTCGGTTGTTGAGGGAGATGTTAATCAGCTGGAACAATTTTTAACGCAAGGCCCTAATGAGGTTATTCAGTTGACCGTTAATGTTGTTTTCATGGGAACTCTCTTTTTCTATTTAGCACCGCTACTTGCGATTCTTACGTTATTACCTATTCCGTTCATTATTGGCATTGCCTACTACTATCAGCAGAGATTATCTCATGCGTACGCATCGGTAAGGATGGCTTCAGAAAATCTGATGAGCCATATTGCGTATAGGCTGCAGGGGCTGACTACCATTAAAAGCTATACAGCAGAAGAGTACGAATGCGCTCGATTAACACAAGAGAGTATTGTGTACACAAACGCTTCATTGTGTGCGGGGCGTATTCATGCGCAGTACATTCCTCTGGTACGTATGGCTATTATGGCTGGATTTATTATGGCATTGGTATACGGCGGCGTGTGTGCATTACAAGGGAGCATTCCGATTAATTGGTATGCCGCACTCGTGTTCTTAACGCAGCGCTTTTTATGGCCATTCACTTCATTAACTTCAATTACTGATCTGTATGAGCGGTCGTGGGTAAGCGCGCAGCGAGTACTTTCTGTGCTGCAAGTACAGCAAACAATTACCAATGAAGAGGTGTCTGCTGTGGTGAGTTCTTCTTCTTCTCTTGAAGGTGCGGTTGCATTTCGTGCGGTTTCATTCGGGTATTGTCAATCAAAAAAAGCGATATTGCATGATTTTTCTTTGGATATTCCTGCTAAAAAAACAGTTGCTTTCGTAGGGCTTACTGGCTCGGGAAAGAGTACTATTGTTAAGCTTTTGTTGCGGTTTTATGATGTGCTGCAAGGGGATATTACGTTTGATGGGAAATCACTTAAGACTATTCCTTTGGGGCACCTTCGTCAGTTGATTGGGTATGTAAATCAAGAGGGGTACCTTGTTGAAGGGAGCATTGCCGACAACATAGCATATGGATCATTTAATGCATCTCAGGAAGAAATACAAAAAGCGGCGGTATCGGCACAAGCACATGAATTTATTAGTAGGCTTCCTGCTGGGTATGCGACGGTACTTGCTGAGCAGGGGAAAAATTTTTCTGGTGGTCAGCGTCAGCGAATACTTATTGCACGTGCATTAATCCGTCAGCCACAGCTTCTCATTCTGGATGAGGCAACCTCAGCAGTTGATAATGA
>JBAXGS010000138.1:0-2424 GCA_037139275.1 bacterium
CAGATTGATGAAGCATGGTTGCTACCAGGAATGGTTGAGTTGCACGTTGATGATGAGGTTTTGTTGCCCGTTTCTTGGTGCACTAATTATGTCGCGCGTGAGGGCTTTACAGAAATTTTGCGTTGTGTACGACTGAAAAGTGGAGCTGTTTTTGTTGCTGGTGTTGGTGATCTTCAAAAGTGGGCGGCTCGTAGGAATTGGCTTCGGTGTGACCTGCCGTTACAATGCTAAATTATTAAGGAGTAATGTATGAAAAATGTTCGTCGAATATTAGTAGCTTTGTCTTGCATCGTGGGGCTTGCCGCGTACGCGTTTGCTGACACTGAGTCTATTGGTCTGAGTAACATAACAGGAGAAACAACAATGCAAAAAACAATAATTACGTCACCGCAAAAAACCTTGGTGGGTATAACGGTTCGTACAAATAATAAAAATGAAGCTGATTGGCAAAATGGAACGGCTAAAATATTCCCTTGCGTTAAGCGGTATTTTCATGAGCAGTTAGCTTCTCAAATTTCACATCGAGTTAATCCGGGCACTACGCTGTGTGCATACACTGAGTATGAAAGTGATCATACTGGTGATTATACCTATTTCATTGGCGAAGAGGTCAGTAGTGTTGATGTGGCCGCCTTGCCAGAAGGATTTAAAGTGATTGCGGTGCCGGCCCAGCATTATGCAAAATTTACGACTGCACCAGGGAATATGCCTGAAGTTCTGAGGGATGCATGGTTTGCAATTTGGAAGATGAGTGAGGCTGATTTTGGCGGTAAGCGTAGTTATGGTGTTGATTATGAAGTGTATGATGAGCGCTCTGCAGCAGCCGACCATAAAGGGCTGGTGATTGATATTTTGATTGGGATTGAAAAAGCGTAGGTTAAATGGGTTTGGTATCGCTTGTCGAATAGACACCTCTTTGAGGTGGGGAGTAGGGATGAGAGCATGGTTGCTATGTGTCTTGCTGAGTACAAGTTTTTTTATTTTGCTACAAGCATCATCAGTGGATGTGGCACGAGCGATGGGTCTCTCCTCTTTTGAGATAGAAATGCTCAGATTTTATGAAGAGATTAAAGAAGAATTGCGGCTTGGTATTTCTCAGCGCTATGATGCGCTTTCTGCGCGCTGTGTAGCATATAGATATCAAGATTATTTGATAGAAATGTTGGGTATTTTGCTGTGTGATGACTTTAACAATTGTGCATCGGTTAAGCAGCGCGGGATGATCTATATGATTTTAGGAGATAGTGGGGTTTATCATGGCCGACTTACTGCGGTAAAGTGTGTGGCGCTTCTCTGTGAGTATACAAACAAGGAGTTTGATACTCGGGCATTTTATTTATTAATTGAAGCGCTGAGACAGATTGGCGGGAAGTATAAGATCAGTGCCATTGAAAATCGATGTCAGCAGTATGTAGGATCTTTAGACTTTGAACTGTACTATGATGGTGTGCGACATGATCTCACTCAAGCGATTCTTACAAATTATGGTTTGTGATTGAGTGTCGTTATATGTTTGATAATAACAATCCAGAGGGGTTATGCGGCATGCTTAAAAACGGGGGATTCCCTATTGATTGTTGCAGAAAATAATCCTGAGATGATTGCTTGTTTGTTGAGGCATGGGGTTAACCCTATACATTCGCCTCGTTTAACTCGTTTTTGTTCTTGGTATGCAGTTACTACAGCAGAGTCAATGTCATACTCTTTATAGAAAGCATGCAGTACTTCGTGTATATCGGCAAGCTCGGCAATTATTTCTTCTTGTGTTGCTGCTGCCAAAAACTCTTGAACTTCTTCCATGAATTTTTCTTTGAGTAGCAAGCGAAACTCATCACCTTGCGCAGTACTTGTTGTTATGGAACAACCTTTTTTAGCAAGGTCTTTTTCCATATTGCTGCGAGCAAGGCAGTGAAGACGATAGGTATTTTGAGTTGATTGAGTCATTGTTATTCCTTGGAATCGGTAATAATTTCTTCTGCAGTGCGCTTGATTATAGGAGCCATGTCGTGAGCTGCCTGTATCACGAAGAGTCTAAAAAAGTTTCATGCATTATACAACGAGAGGGGATAAAGATTGTAAAGGCAAAATCACTTAATCATTCCACTGATATTAAGTTTACTCTTGTGTTTTGATTGGGAGTGCGTCATTCTACTTTTACATACTTTAACGTTAATAGCTTGAAGAAGGAGTAATTGTATGGATATACAAAAAATTATGCGCATGATAGCAGTGGTGTTGTATTGCTCTATTGGTGCTGTGTGCGGTTCTGATGTTGCAAGTATTCCAAGTACTACTGCGACAGGTGAGGCGAGCCCTTTAGTTAATTATGGAAGAATTTTAACGGATGTGTCTGCGGACAGTGCATTAAAAAAAGAATACGTTCAAGAATTGCTCGGTTGTTGGGATGAAAAAAGTGACGTGTAT
>JBAXGS010000139.1:0-2411 GCA_037139275.1 bacterium
AATTCAGTCGATATAATGAAAAAACCATTAAATCTAATGCCAGAAGATGAGCTCAAAAAAATAAGGCGCAAGCCACTCAAAGTCGCAATAGTAGATAGACACCAAGTGCCAGTTGATCCTACCCCCCAAACATCCTTTACCCCAACCATATACACACAACATACTGGTATATGTATAAAAGGGAAAAATCTCTATTCATCAACTGAAGCAACACAGCTGCTAGCTAGCACAGAATCATCAGATACACCTACAACTGACCTGCAAACATTACTCATACAACTTGAGCGCCATATCTTAACAGAAGCTGCCACCAAAAATTACTCCGAAATGTGCACCTGTGGATTTGAAAGCAAATTTAAAGAAGGAGATTATCTTTTTCCAGAACCACTCACATACGCCGAATACTTATACTGGAACAAGTGCTTTAGTGGTTTGTGGTACTCTCCCTATAAGGAAGCCAATCGCGGAGATCGCTCCTATGCTGATATTTTCATACCTATATCACGCGATAGAATATCATCTCAAAAACTAGTAATCCCAAATCATAATCTAACAGATCACTCTAATTACCCCATCCAAGTAATAGACAGCATCTTGATAGGAGCACAACTCTTATCACAAGATTCTCCTTTTACCCAACACTATAATCCGACTCCTGATACCCCCTATTGTCAACTTTTTGCGAAATACCAACAAAAGCTTGCCTCATTAATCGTGAACTGCCTTCATAATAATATAATCAAAGTAAAAACGAGGGATGGATCAACCCCAAATCTTCTGCAACTACACTACATCTTAAACAAAAAAGATCGCTACGACCTCACTCGCCTTCTCAAGTGGATAGGTGCGGATGCGGATGAAGACTCTACCAAATTTGATAAGCCAAATTGGTGGGAAAGAATATACCAAAACTTTATTAATAAGTGCGAAGACTATACCTATGAGCCGACCATTTTCACTATTTTTTTCATGTCACAACTTCTTCAAAAGCCTATCGTCATTTGGGAAAAAATCGAAGACGGCTCCTTAATATATAGTAAAGTATGTTCTCCCTATTTTGCTCTCCTTAAGCAAGAGCACCCTCAAACTCATATTGAGCAATGGATTCATATCGCAATTTCAGCTGATTGGGAAACCAGCCACTGCCTCAATTTTAAAGATGTTATGGCCTCACTGCGCCCTCCTGAGTAACCGTTCCAAAGTAATTCTCGGCAAAGCACAGAAAAGCACTTATACTCCTCTCCATATAATTGTCTCACAATAACTGGCAGTATAAAGCGAACATATATATGAAAAAACGACATCTTATTATCGGATCTTCAGCAGCAAGTATCGCTGTTCTGGCAAAACTTCGCCCCCTCGTACCTGAAGATGAAATTACCTGTATTACTGCGCAAAGTGAAATGCCTTTTAACACCTGCTTACTCGCCAACTACCTCAGCACCGGCGTCATGCCAGCAACACTCTACACACGCCCCGAAAGCTTTTTTAAGAAAAATAACATTGCATTACATCTCAAGAGCAGAGTTAACTGGATCAATCCAGTGACTCAAACCGTGGAAGATGAACACCAGATCAAACGCCACTATGACACACTCTTTCTGGGTATTGGGCTCACTCCTATCACCGTCCCCACCGATTTCACTCCCCTCAGTGGCTACTTCCGTTTTCACTCGCTCAATGATGTCATCGCGATTGACACCTTCCTCCGAACAGACCATCCCAAAACAGCAATCGTGATTGGCGCCGGACTCAGCGGCATTGAATGTGCAGATGCGCTTGCCGAGCGAGGACTCATCGTTACAGTGGTTGATCCTGCAACTCACCCACTGGCATCAATGATCAATAAAGATGCTGGCACCATGCTCGACCTCATGATGAGACGCCACAACACAACATTCTATCAAGAAATGAAAGTTTCCCGCGTACTCGTAGAACCTCTCAGCGGCAAAACTGCTGGCATATTGCTTACCAACAACTTTGAATTGTATGCAGACATGGTTGTTTCTGCAATTGGCGCTGTAAGCAACACGCTGCTCAGCAGGCAAGTCTCACCTCATTTAATGCATGAAGGCATTCCCGTTAATAGGATGATGCAAACCGTTACCCCTCATATCTACGCAGGAGGCGATGCAGCCACCGTGCCAACACCTAATAAAAATAGCCTTTCTCCGTATTCTCTGCAAATTGTGCGAAGCTGCACTTGGCCTGACGCCGTGCAACAAGGCATGATTGCGGCTCAAAATATGGGTGGATGTCCGGTAGAATATGGTGGCGCCGTTGTTACCCTCAGCTCCCACTTCTTCGGTACACAAGTAGTGTCAGGAGGGACCATGCAATCGTGGGATCAAAACAAAATTACTATCACTCACCAGGGTGAAAATTGGTATCATCAATTTTTAATAAGTAAA
>JBAXGS010000140.1:0-2403 GCA_037139275.1 bacterium
GACTCATGATGTTGGTGCTGAGGGGCTTGTGAGTAGGCTTTCATCAGTTGTGGGGCATGATGCTACTGCAGCAGACAGCAATTGGTTGATTTGATCGATGGGCGCTGGGGTAAATGCAGATATGTCTGCTCTTGAGCGGAAGAAGATATTATGGATGTTTGCGAGGAGATCCTTAAATCGGGGAACTTCTAGTTTTTTGAGCTCTAAAAGCTTCTCTCTTGTTTCAGTTGTCAGTTTAATAATCCATGCGCTATTTTGTGTGAGTAGTTCGGTATGTGTTTTTCCTATCAATTTAAGGTTGTTTAATGTTGCAAGATGAGCTTTTTTAGCCTGTTTTTTTGTTGCATCAGTTGCAGTTATTGGTTCTGCTGTCCACTCTTCTAAAGCATCAGTTAGCAGTTTTGTAATAAGCTCTTGGGTTTGATGCGGATCTTGAGGGGCTAAGGATAGAGTTCTTCTTTGTGGAAAAATCATCTGGTGAATACGTATTAAAATTGTTTTGAATGTTTCTAACGGTATAGTGCTCGTGGCGAGCTCTACTAATGCATCATAGTTTGCTGGGATTAGTTTTTTGGTCCAAGTTCCATTTTTTACCAACAATGACTTTTGATCTGAGCATTCAAGAGCAAGTTTTGATAAATCTTGTATTAATGTTGCGCTCGCAGCTCTTCGCGCTCTTCTTCTTTGTTGTTTTGCCATGGCATCATTACTTCTTTCAAAGCGTGGCGAGCGAATTGTTGGACTACCCAGTGTGCTGATTCCAGTGGCAGCGCCAGCTCCAGAACCTGCTCCGGCTCGTATTGGAGAAGCGTCAGGGGAAGCGCTTGGAGTTGATGATGGACTAGATTCTGTGCTGCCTGTAGGAGTTGCGACTATTAATGAACCGTTAAGTGGCACAGTAAAACACGATGTTTTTGTTCTTGGCGAGTCTGCGCTTTTTGCCCGACCCATTTTGAATACTGGGAGTCCAGCTACAGCAAATGCTACTCCGCTTCTTACCTGCCTATGGTGATCCATAGTTGTATCAAGGGTGCTTGCCGCTGTTGTAGATTCTTCGATGGGCGCGGCTCCTGCTACATGAGTAGGAGCACTAGCACGATCGTGCTTAGGGGTCGTTGGAGTTAGAGTTGTACGATCGGTTGGTGGAGTTTCAGCCTTGGCTGTTGAAGGAGGTGTGGATGATGCCGAAGAGTTGTGAGTAGTAAGGGCTGGGTCTAAAATTGAGGCTTTTGTTGTATTGTAACCGGCGGCTAATCTGTCAAATTCTGCAGTTAAGCTTCTTACGGCTGGATCTGCTGGCTGCTCTGATGCCTCTGTTGGCGAACATCTCTGTCTGCCTGCGCTGGGGCTGTGCTGATTGCTTCCGCTTACAACCTTCGGGAGCTTGCTAGGCGTCTCGTCAGCATTGTCACTGTCGTACTCGCTTGGTGGAGTCAAGTTGGATTTTGGCGACAGTGCTGGGCTTATGGTACGCGCAGTACATCCTGCCGGGCCCACCAGACCTTTTGGTAGATTTTTTGGATTAGGATCAATGATGGGTTGAGATTTTAACTGCGCATATGCTCTGTTTTGCATCACATGGTATCTGCCTGTAATGAGAGCAATAATAACCGCTACAGTTATTCCTACTGAGCTTAAAACGAGACGGGTAATTGCTTTGTCGCGCTCTGATGAGGTTTTACTTGCAAGAATTCTTTTCAGCTGCATGTATTTGCGTTCAGACCCGACGAGAGAGATCAGTCTTTCTGCGCTGATACTAAACAGCGCTCCGGCACTGACATAACCAAGGGCGTGTACTGTTTGTGGGCTGGCATGAGTAGGAATGGTTGGTGCGAGTCCTGCACATGTAATGAGGGCTAGTAGCATAGAGTGTTTCTTCATACGGCTCCTTAATTGTATTAAGTAGGGATTTGTGGAATTTTAGTATAAGTATGTGGATGGCATCTGTCAAAAATGGCTACTGCGGCAGAGTTTTATGGTGGGGTATCTGGTGTGTTAATTTGTGCGGTTAGATCGGCGGCAAGCGTTTCATTCGTATACTTTTCAATAAGCGTGTCTACTGCCCCAGTCTGGTGGATTGCCTGAGGAAAAAAACCTTGATGAATCTGCTTGAGTAAGGTCTTGAGTTTTACGGGATTAATATTATGTTCAGCAAGTTTGATAAGATTTGCTTGTTGCGCTGCGCTAAGTCGCGTACCCAGCCAACTAGCATTTGCGAGGAGAAGATGGGGGCATGGATTTAATTCAACAGTTGGGGTAACGGCAAGAATTAAGCTACTATCCTTTCTAGCTTGTGTTACTTGGGCAGTGAATTTTTTTGCGAACTTCGTAGCAGCTTTTGATTGATAAGGAGTGGTTACCACACAAGGCTCCCCGCCGGCTGGGGATATGGGAGAAAGTCCT
>JBAXGS010000141.1:0-2392 GCA_037139275.1 bacterium
GGATGGGCAGCCAGCGCGGCTGCCAGGGGCAGGCGCCGGGGGCGTTTCGCCGCATGCTGGATGAGTCAGGTGAGCCTTCACATGCTGAGGTAGCGTTACTTGAGCTGCCAAAACCATCTGAAGAAGAAGTGCCAGCTGCTGCTGCGGCTGATGCTGATGTGGCAGAAAAAAAGAGTGAGTAGTTATACGTATTTTTGAATGAATCGCATAACGGCACTCCAGTGCTTGAGCAGATTTTCTTGCTTGTGATTAAAGTGGCCTTCATCTTCAAAGCAGAGAATTTCATGAGGAACAGAGGTGTCCATATTGGCTACATAGCCATGAATGTGTTCTGGAGGGACTCTGCTGTCATTGGTGCCGTATGAAATGAATAGTGGCTTTTTTGCTTTAAACGCATGAGTAATTGGTGATTGCTCATCCAGGAGTGTTGCTTCTTTTTCTGGGTGACCAATTCGTTCTCTGAAGTGGTATTGTGCCGTCTCCCAATGCTTTGGATAGAGGTCGAGAAAGAATCGCAGGCTGGTGGCAGGAACTTGAGCAATAATTGCTTTAAATAACTGTTGATAGCGCCAGCCGGCAGAGAGCGCGGAAAACCCTCCATATGAGCGTCCCATATATGCCATGCGATGCGGATCAAGGGGGAATTTTTTGAGTGCGTACTGCGTCATGCAGATGACATCATCAACCATGGTGGTTCCCAGTTGTTTTTTGCTTGCGAGAGAAAACGCTTTGCCGTATCCGGTTGATCCCCGATAATTGACTTGTAGGCAGGCGTAGCCATTGCTTGCCAGCATCTGGATTTCTGATGAGAATCCAAAAATATCACGCGACCACGGCCCGCCATGAATTTTGAGTATTAAAGGGAAGGTTCCGCTTGGAGAGGGGCTCGTCGGCATGGTGAGGTATCCATGAATAGTGAGGCCATCAGGTGTTTGGGTGGTAATTGATTGGGTGTGTCCAAAGCTATATGCATTGAGTGCGGGACGGGTGGAGCCAAGAAAGGTAATTGCTTTACTGGCAACATCATAGCGCCAAAATGACTGTGGTTCTGTGTCTGAGCAGCGGCCAAGAATATAGGTATGAGAATCGGTGTGGTCTACCCAGCTTTCAAAATACGGATTTGTAAGAAAGTCGATGAGTTTTTTGTAGGGAGTGGTGTCTTGAAAAAAGTGCCATGCGAGCCTGTTTTTTGTATACGAAAAACCAAGTAGTGTGCCGTCTTGTGCCCAGAGTGTGGTGTGTGGAGGTGGCATTTTATCTAAAACTTGAGTGATGTCTGATTCATGGTAGATATCATAGGTGTCATCTTTGAAAAGGGATTCAACAGTATGAGTAGAAAGGTCTATTCGTTGGAGAAGATGGGTGTTTGTTGATTGGGTATCTACAAAATAGAGATAGGTGCTGCAGGGCGAGAAGAATAATACATGGCTGCCCCAGTTGTTTTCTGGAAGCCAGGTGAGTTGGTGGTGCCAGTGATGGCTTGGTGTTGCCCAGGTGTAGAGGGCTACAGTGTTGTCATGACTAAATGTTGTATAGGCACGTAACTCTAAATTGCTATCAACATGCCAATTAAACACGTTTCCAGGATTTTGTTCTAGGCAGATAAGCTCATGTGTTTCTACGCAATAGCGATAGAGGTCGTATACCGACTCTTTGCGAGCATTCCATTGAAATACTATATGTGTGGGATGTTTTGGTGAGAGTGAGAAAAAAGGGATAACTCGACTATGGGGAGCTGACGCGGTGAGAGGGGTGGTGATTCCGGTAGTAAGATTGTAGACAAACAACTGCCACTTTTCATTGCCTTGGGTGTCACGTATAAAGATAATGTGCTTGCTTGTATACAGCCATATGAAGTTGGTAAGCGGACGGTCTTGTGAGGGAATAAGTGGGCGAGCTGGGCAGCTTCTGTCTACTGGTTCAATCCACAGGGTGGGTGCTCCATGTTCAGTAGGGGCAAGATATGAGTAATATGTGTGGCATGGGGAGAAGCGAGGTTTATTAAAGGGTGCGTATCCAAAAAGGTCTGCCAGAGGTACTGATGAAGAGGTGTTGTGAGGGTGAACGCTGTAGGGAGTTTGTTGCTGTGCGTGCATTTCATTCCTTAAACAAGTAGTAGGGAT
This sequence comes from bacterium, assembly GCA_037139275.1. Lineage (GTDB taxonomy): Bacteria > Babelota > Babeliae > Babelales > JAUPTZ01 > JAUPTZ01. Next base: position 2,124 of record JBAXGS010000141.1, read on the forward strand.
AGAAGGATTGTACTATAAGACGGAGGAGGTACGAGCGCTCACTACGTAGTGTGGGTAGTATGGTCGTGATGTGAAAAAAAGCAATCCCCGCCTCGTATATTTTGGGTTGCTGGTAAAAAAAGTTCATGGTGTATTGTTTTGCTATAAAAATATTCTTGCATTTTTCTCCTGAGGTGGTAAGATATCCGCCTCTTGTTGAAGCGGCAACGCAAAACAACGAGAGTTTCTTTGAAATTTTAAGCAGAAATGCGAGACAAAGCGTTAATTTC
>JBAXGS010000142.1:0-2339 GCA_037139275.1 bacterium
CAACATTATATTGCCAATTATTAGGCAAGCTTGCATTAAGTGGAAGTTCTCAGCTTATGAGTGATATATTTACTGGGATGTTGAACACGTTTGAGCTTGAAATATTACCTGTAGAACTGTGTATTTTGCGTAGTTATTATAATTTGTGGAGTTTTTCTTCAGTTGAGATGCCTCTTGAGTGGAATACGAAATTGTTCTCGAAGAATGGCGTTACTACTTTTTTGCATTTTTTTCTAACTATTAAAAGTTCTTTATCAGCAACACAAGAAAAAATGCTTGCGACTTTGCTGCAGAAGGTCACGGAGTTACATGGCTTGTGTCGTCTGCTTGGGACCGCAGTTTTCAAACTTGCTCAGGCTGATTATCTTAGTATAACAGGCCTTTTGACGAGTGTTCGTGTAGTACTGTGGGCGTGGAGTAATGTATATGTTGCGGAGAGTATTCCTTTGGCATTGAGTATCTCATCGTATGATCAAATTAAAACATTGTGTGTTCATCCATTAATTGATGACATTGAAAATATTTTTTGTTTGCATGGAAGTGAAAAGAAATGAGTAAATATTTTTTGAGTGTGGTGAGTTTGTTCGGACTGATTGGCTGCTGGGGGTATGTGTTACCTGCCGATGAAAGACCTCGAGCTTCTGCGCATTTGACCCAAAAAGCACTTGATATTTATTTTGATACTTGGATTTGGAATTCTTATGATGAGTTGCTTGAAGTATTGAGTCAAGGGTTATTTTCGTTTAATCGAGAGCGATTTAATATGATGTGGCAACGAGGCGAAGCTCTTGTTATTAATGGTGATCCGGAAGCGGCTACTTTCTTTAGAATTATGTTGCTAGCTCCTGAGCCATGGGGTTCACTTATCATCTTGAGAGCCGTGAGATTAATTTGTCAGGATAGGGAAAGTATTATAGGGAAACGCATCATTGCTTTTGCCAATGAATTGATTGGGCGTGGCCATAGAAATATGATTCCTGCGCTTGCAAGACCTGATTATTATCGGGCGATATGTGCCATGAAAAGTGAGTTTTCTCGACTTTTATCGCTTCGAACTCGTTTCTTTTTTACTCCCTTAGTGCAGGCTATCGAAGAATATAGAGCTAGGCATTTGGGCGCTGGAGCATCGGCTGGTGGAGGAGCACCCGCTGGAGCTGCGTCTGGATATGTTGATGATGCTGGCGGTGGAGCCTCTCTAAGAGCTATTACTGCGAATATTCCGGCAGTTCCATCAACTCATCCAGGAGCTGGTGTCGGAGTAAATGAAGTACCTGTTGCTACAGATGATGAGCATTACGTAGCGGAAGGGCCTTTTGTTCCCGTTGTTCCTACCGTGCTAGTAGGTGGTGGCGATAATGCTCAAGAGACGCGGAGCAGAAGATTGCTCAAATGTTTGCAGTATTTAGTTTTTTGTAAATGCTGTAAATCACAGACTCGTTAGATTTTTTTATGCCTGTGCTTTACAAGCTATTATTCTGCGGACTTTTCGTATTTCCAGCAGCTGATCAGGTGATCATTCACGAGCCCAACGGCCTGCATATGCGCATACATAATTGTAGTACCGACAAAGGTCATGCCACGTTTTTTTAAATCTTTTGCAAGAGCATCACTTTCTGGGGTTGAGGCAGGGACTTCTGCCAGTGAGTTCCAGTGATTGCGGCGTGGGGTACCGCCTACAAACTTCCAAATGTATGCATCAAAAGAGCCGAACTCTTTTTGGATGCTCAGGAATACCTGTGCGTTTGTACGAGTGGCATATACCTTCAATCTATTTCTGATAATGCCAGGATTTTGTAATGCGGCCGCCAGTTCTTCATCGGTCATTGCAGCAACGAGTGCGGGGTCAAAGTTGTAGAATATGGTTTTGTACGTAGCTCGTTTATTGAGTACCGTCTCCCACGAAAGACCGGCCTGTGCGCCTTCAAGAATAAGGAATTCAAAATGGGTGCGGTCGTCATGGACGGGGACACCCCATTCGGTGTCATGATACTGAATATAGAGAGGGTTTTGAGGGTTTGCCCACGGGCAACGGGTATATGTGTTCATGTAGTGAGTGTAAGAGAAAGCAGGGAATTGCGCAATGGGGCTATAGTATTGCGGGGCAAAGTGGGATATATTTCCCTGACTTGTAAGTCGTATGTGTGCAAAAAAAGGAAAAGATATGGCTATAAAAAAAATTGTGATGTTGAGTTTTGGCGTGCTGGTAGGTTTTTCTTCGATATCGAGAGCGACTGATTCTAAGCGTGATGTAAAAGCGGTTTATAGTCCTGAAGAAAAAGCAGCATTTGCTGAGAAGTGGCAAGACGCAGTGCGGCGTTTGATTAAAGCAGTAAAGAGGG
>JBAXGS010000143.1:0-2329 GCA_037139275.1 bacterium
GCGGAAGTTTTTCTTCAATAGGGTATTATGAGAGTAGAGATGTTCGTGCTGCAGTGCGGTTTGTTCATGATTTTATTCCTGCAGATCAGCGCAGGCCGGTTATTCTTTTGGGGGTTTCTATGGGCGCGGCCGCTGTTCTTAAGGCAGCAGCAGAACAACCTGCAGGGATTGATGGGTTAATTGTTGATTCGCCGTATGCATCATTGCCAGAAATTGTGGATCAGGCTGCGCATCATTTTTCCGGAATTCCTCGGGGGGTTTTATGGAGAATGGTTTCTTGTATTGAGTATGTAGTGGGGCCGTTGCTGCAAATGAATCCAGCTCAGTATGTAAAGCGCCTTGCTATACCGGTTCTTTTTATTCACGCTATTACTGATTCTGTTACTCATGCAGGGCACAGTGTGCGATTATTTCGTCGGATGTATAAAAAAAATGCTGCGCCATCATGGCTGTGGCTTACGCCGCCGGCAAAACATGCGTTTTGTTATTTGTCGTATCCAAAGCATTATGAGGTACGTGTTGCCAAGTTTTTAGAAGCGGTTAGGCAGCGAATTTAGCTAGGGCCTCAGTGTGTCAGGCTCTGAGGGGAGCCGCTACCTTATTACCTGTTTTGATATCAGTTAACGAGTCTTGTATTGATTTACGAAACCAGTCAGATGCAGTATGCCACGCTATAAGGTCGACTTTAAAAGGAAGATTAGATTGGTCAAGCTCTTCTTCTAGTTGATAGCGGATGTGATCGGGAATGGGCTTTAAATAACAGAGATCAAGGTCTGAAAATTGCCAGTTACTTCCATCGGTTCGTGAGCCAAATGCGTAGAATGTATAGGGATACTTCTCAAGAATTGAAAGAAGTATGGTGCGATGGCGTTCTTCAATTGAGAGCATTGCTTCCTCCAATGCGCTGAATAAAGTCTTTTACTTCTTCTTCAAATTGATCCAGGATTTCAATAACCAGTTCAGCTTCATCTTCTTCATATGTATGTGAAGTAAGATTTCGTTTATCTAAAAAAACAAACCATACTTCTGGATTTTTAATAAAACCTGCAGCGGCAGATAGTCTGAAGATATCTTTGGTTGAGAGAGGCTGCTTGCCATCTTTTTCTAGTATTTTTTTCATTGTTTTCCAGCAGCGTTCATAGCAAAATTCAAATCCTTGAATAAGTCCCGCTTTTTTGACTTCCAGTTCTGGTGATGGCTCTGAATGTGAGACAATATGCTTAAACTCTTTAAATTTTTTAAATGCTTTGATGAGCGGCGAAATGTTAACGTCTTGAATGATCATAGAGACCTCATGTCACGCGTATTAAATTTTGTATGCCTCTTGATGGGGCATTGAACTGCGCTCTACTATACCAAGTTCTTGTTCAAGTTGCCGTAAAAATCCTATCGAATGCCTGATAATGGTTCGATAGTAGTGCAGGCGGCGACGGAGTTTAATAGGCATATGGGCTTGGGTATAAAGGTCTAAGATGCTGTAGTAGTATGCAATAAATGCTTTGTTTTCTACTTCAAGCCCCGCAAGTACTTGTGATATTTGATTATGGAACATTTCACTAGCAAGATCGGTTCCTTGGTTGTAATGCATCTCAATGCGGCGCATTTTACGCAGCAATGAATTAAGCATTGCGTAATCATATCCTTCATGCCCATGGTTGCTCAGTATCATGTACTGATTCACCGTGGTGCGCTGATAGGGCACAATGTAATTGTTGTAGGCAAACTCGGCAAGCCATGCAATAAGAGGAACCAAAATTATGATTCCACCAATACGTAATGCTTGTCGTATATACGGTAGTCTTTGTTGTTTGATACGCATAGGTCTCCATTTCCCCTGCTGTACTGAGTATTAAAAGCTTAATTAAGTTTGTTATAAAAAATCAATAAAAAGCCTATGGAAAGCTCATTTGTGCGACCAGCAGGACTCTCTCTTCTAGATTTCTGCAACACATTTTCTTGCTAATTCGCACTGTTTTTCTCGTAAAATGTTCCATGCATCAGCCAATTCTTGCTTTGTGGCGTTTGGATATTTAAGTGAAAATTGTTGTTTAAACGTTTCATACGCCCATTCTTCACGCGGAGTTTCAATACGTTCTTGTCGTCTTGCATGTTCTTGTTTCCAATAACGAGCAAATGCATCATAAGTTGGTGGCGAGCCTTTTTGCCATTGCTGGCTAATCCAGTCTTGGCTAAATGGGGTAAATGAAAATTCAGGCCCTGCAAGTTTTTGTAGAAAGTTTTTGGTTGCAGCGTTGGTTTTAAATGAACCTTTTAGAATCAATGTTTCTTTGCGCAGAGGGTATGATGCGCCTGGTTTTGCCAGAGATGC
>JBAXGS010000144.1:0-2297 GCA_037139275.1 bacterium
ATTCTTCAAAGAAAAGATACATGAATCCCATGCGCACTGGCGCCCACTCCTGGCCCAGTACTTTACTGGATGCAGCACTATAGAAATAATAGCCACAAAAGAGTCGGCCCATCCCGCACCTTCCACACCCAGGCAACCTGAAAAAGCAGTAGCTTTGCCTCCCAAACAACCGGCGCCACAACAAGCCCCTCAAACGAAACAGTCATTCTATAAAAATGGGTATGCCCAAAAACAAAAAACTCCTCGAATCAGTGAATCACTTACTCCTGGCACGCCGCTCATTTTAAATGATGACAACAAAGCACAATGGCCGTATACTAGCTTACTTTACGGTCTCTTCCCTGGAAAAGTAGAAGTAATTGCATCACCATCAAAGAGCTGATCATCGATAGAAAGTTGTAGTATGAACAAATCATTATTCCCTCGCGTTGCCCTTGTCGGCCGCACAAACGTAGGCAAATCCACTCTTTTTAACCGTATCGCAAAACGCACAGAAAGCTTGGTTGCAGACCAATCGGGTGTTACTCGTGACTACATAGCAGAAGTTATTGCTATTCAGGGGAAACGATTTGAACTTGTTGATACAGGCGGGCTTGCTCCTGCTGGGACTGAAGATCCATTCTATAATGAAATCGCGGCAGTAAGCCATGAAGCATGCCAAGAAGCAGCGGTAATTATCTTTGTCTGTGACGCAAAAAATGGCATCACGCTTGAAGATAAACTTATTGCAAAACAACTCCATAAATTTAAAAAGCCGGTTATCTTAGTCCTCAATAAAGCGGACAACAAGAATGCGTATGAAGACAAATCGGCAGAATTTTATTCACTCGGGTTTAGTTCTTTTATGCCTGTCTCCGCAATTCATGGAACCGGTATTACAGAACTCCTTGCAACTGTTATAAAAGAATTGCCTGAAGCTACTACAACAATGCCGGAAGCGCCTGCCTGCCGTATTGCATTCCTGGGAAAACCAAACGTCGGCAAATCATCACTCATGAACGAACTCCTTCACTATAAACGGAGTATTGTCAGTGATATTGCAGGAACAACTCGCGAAGCAATCTCTGAACGTATTACTTTTTACGGAGAAGATTTACTTCTCACCGATACAGCGGGGATTCGTCGCAAACGAAAAATCACAGATGGGCTTGAATCGTTGATGGTAAAAAGCTCGCTTGCTGCGGTGCGTACTGCTGACATTGTTATTCTAATGGTAGATGGCAATGAAGGCCGCCTCTTGGATCAAGAACTAAAACTGATGTTTTACGCCTTTGAAGAGCATAAAGCATTAATTTTGGTCTATAATAAATCTGACCTCATGGATGTTGAGAAAAAAAACCTACTCGAGTATGAAACCAGTGAATATGAATACTTTTTGAAACACATTCCTATCGTGCACATCTCATGCCTGACTGGCAAAAATGTAGGCCTTGTTATTCGGGAAATTGAAAAAATTCGTACCCGTCTTGCTCAGCCAATTAATAGTGCTCAGCTCACCGTTAACCTGCATGAGTATTTCCGGCATAAACCACTCTTTCATGGCGGATTTAAACTGCAAGTGTTCAGTATTCAAAAACGTACTGAAAAAGGAATGTCATTTAACTTGTGTGTCAATGAGCCAAAATGGTTTGGGCCAAGTCAGCTACAATGTATAGAAAATTTTATTCGCAGCCAGTATGACATTCTTGGATGCCCGGTACATTTTGTTATTACACGGCGCTAATCTACATCAGCAAACCCTTCTGCACCCACGCCTGCACCCGCAGGAGAGTTTTCTGATGGGCTTTGATTTTTTTGAGTCTTGAATGCTTGTCGCGCAGCTTCATTTCTCTGATTTTTGTTATACATTTGTTTGCCAAAAAAACCACCAACGCCCACCAGTCCCATTGCTATGAGCGCCATTCGCAGTTCTTGCTCATACTTATTTATAAAAAGCTGGAGTCTGTTCTTTTTTTGTTGCTTCAACAATTCTTTTCTGAGCTGCCACTCAGCATCAGTCAGCTCGACAAGCGTGCGTACTCGCTCTTTTTTGGGCGCACTACCTGCAAAATAAGCAGCTATCCTATCTTTTAACGGTGCTTTTTTATACACAGCATCCCGTGCAGCGCGCGCTGCTGCAATGCGCTCAGACAATGGAGCAACCGGCGCAGGCTGCGCACATATTCCTAATCCGTAGCCAACGGCTATGCAAAAACTAAGCGTAAGAGATATAAACGTACATTTCATACATGTATCCTACTGTAGAGACGAGAGTTATTTTATTAAGTGTAGAGGCAAAGTGGCCAGCAGTACAACAC
>JBAXGS010000145.1:0-2255 GCA_037139275.1 bacterium
TTTAGACATTATATGACCCTAAAAAAATACAGGAGAGCTTTCCCTAAAACCCCATGGAAAGCTCTCCTGTATACTCAATATACTACTCAACAACTACTCTAGAATTTCTAGAACCGCACGTTTTTTTTCTTTTGTTGCAGCCGCATGCACTAAAGTGCGAATCGAACGAGCAGTACGCCCTTCCTTGCCAATCACTTTTCCTAAATCTTCAGAAGCAACTCGCAACTCAATAATAATTGCTTGCTCTCCATTCACTTCAGAAACTTGAACCGCTTCAGGCTTATCTACCAACTTCTTAACTATGTGCTCTACAAGATCTTTTAACATGCCTCATCTCCCTACTTATCGCTACTACCAGACCTGCGCGCCTACTCTCCCTATGATTAGCAGGGCACACAACTTTTTGTACTGTATATTGCTGAACTGTGATCAGGCGCTTTATGCAGCCGCTTTTACGCGAGGTCGCTTTGCAACCGGAGCTGACTCAGCAACTACAACAGACGCTTCGCTTTTTTGTGACGCTGAATATTGCTTCACTAATTTAGCAACCGTTGCGCTACATTGCGCACCTTTTGAAACCCATTCTTGAATGCCTTCAGCATTGAATGTAATAATTTTGTGATTAATTGGATCGTAAGTGCCGAGTCTGTCGAGACATGCTCCATCACGTTTTTTACGAGAATCCATTGCTACGATACGCCAATACGGACGATTTGTGCGCCCAGCGCGACTCAAGCGAATTGCAACTGCCATGCTTTATACCTTTGTGTTTGTCGAAATTAAATTACCACTGTTATCTACAATAATCTCAGCCTTTATCGGCGCCAAGCACCAGACTTCTTCATCATTTTAACAAATTGCTTACTTTGTTCAAATTTTTCTATCAATTGATTTACATCTTGTGCCGTTACTCCTGCACCTTGCGCGATTCGCTTGCGGCGAGATCCGTTCAAAATGGTAGGGAGCATTCGTTCTTTTTTAGTCATTGAGGAAATGATAGCACGAAACTTTCTCATCTCCTGTTGGCCTTTTTCAACCGCTTGCGGTGAAAGCTGGGCAACACCAGGCAGGTACCGCGCAAGTGTTTGCAGAGCGCCTACTTTATGTACCATATCAATTTGCTCTAAAAAATCTTGCAAGGTGAAATCGCCGCCCATCATCCGATTTGCAACGCGTTCTTGCTCTTGCTTATCAATAACTTCATCAGCTTTCTCAAGGAGTGTAGCAAAATCTCCCATTCCAATCAAACGAGAAACCATGCGCTCTGGAACAAACGGCTCCAAATCATCCAGCTTCTCCCCCACTCCTACAAACCAAATTGGCTTAGAAAGAGTAACACGAAACGCAAGCGCAGCGCCTCCACGCGCATCACTGTCACACTTGCTCATCACAGCGCCATCAAACCCAATACTGTTTAAAAATGTCCGCGCAACAGAAAGTGATTCTTGGCCGGTCATACCATCCAGCACTAATATTTTATATTTCGGTTCCACTGCTTTAACTACCGCAACCAGCTCGGCTGTCAGTTCTTCATTAATATGAAGCCGCCCAGCAGTATCGAGCAAGAAATATTCATAGCCATTCGCTTTTGCATACGCAGCCAATTCTGTAGCTGCCTTTACCGGATTGGTAGCAACCGCTTCTTTATAATCGATCCCTACCTGTGCAGCCAAAATTTTAAGCTGCTCACGCGCTGCTGGACGATAATAATCAACTGAGCCACACAAAATCTTCCGTTCTTTGCCACGCTTCTTTGCTTGGTTTTTTAAATACCGCGCACACTTTGCAAGCGTGGTGGTTTTCCCTGCACCCTGAAGGCCCAAAAATAAAATTGTTGAAGGAATAACAAATGCAGGCACCTCATTGCTGCCAGCAGGACCTGATAATAATGTTAATAACTGCTTATGAACCTGTTTAAGTAATGCCGCACCGGGATTCTGTAATTTTGCAAATGATGAAACATCAATAGTGCGTTTCATATCAGATAAAAATGTCTCAACTACTTCATACGGAACGTCGCCCTCAAGCAGCGCTTCTTCAAGCTGTACATACAACTTATCAAGCTCTTCCTGCCTGACCTTGCCACTCCCACGCACCCACGAAAAAATAGACGTTATTTTGCGTGAAATAAAATCGAACATGCGGCCACCAAACTAAAACAAAAATGTTGAATGAGAATTACTATACAGTAAAAGATGGTGCCGGGAGACGGAGTCGAACCGACGACACAAGGATTTTCAGTCCTCTGCTCTACC
>JBAXGS010000146.1:0-2233 GCA_037139275.1 bacterium
TCATACGTCGGCCCTGATATTACGCTCTATCAAAAAGACAAGAAACCCTCTGATTACTTCTCCAAATACGATGCATCCAGTACCGCATACTCCTTTGTCTCTTTAGAAAAGGTGAATATCTCTCCCTTTTCTATATCAAACAGCCACAAATGAATAAACAACTCCCCTGCAGCAACTGCCTCTGCAATCCAGGGAAATGTAAAACAATTACGGTACGACTGCTTTAATGCAATTTTGGCAAACTCATCAGAAGCATATCCACTACAATAATCAGTTCTTATAAGCGACACCCAATTTTTAATAAAATCAGTATGTGCGACCTCAGCTTGATTCAGCGCCGCCTCAAGACCTCCACACTGGGTATGCCCTAACAAAATTAAATGCTCTACTTTCAGAAGTCTCACTCCAAATTCCAGCGCAGCACTCGTCCCTTTAAAAGCAACATCGGTCGTATAGGGAGGAATAATATTTGCCACATTACGCACCACAAATAAATCACCTGGATCGCACTGCAAAATAAGTGCTGGATCAACGCGAGAATCACAACACGCAACAACCATAATCTCTGGCCGCTGCCCATGCCGAGACAAATACTGCATCACAGAACTGTCACCAAGCGCATAGCGCTCACGAAACGCTTGATACCCTTCTAGCATTTTCTTAAGACTTTTTTTCATCGCTCCCTTTGTATTATGCAGCAACACTCACTTTAGCGTGACGCACTACTATTCCCTTATACGAGTAGCCTTTACTCAACACCTGTACAATCGTCCCTTGCGCAGCACCCTCAACCGCAGTTTGCATAAGCGCTTCATGGAATTGTGGGTCAAAATCACCCAAGCAATCAATCTCTTGCAAGCCAACATCACTGAGTACTTTGCGCATATTTTTTTCCACAAGACTGAGCCCATTCACAATTGATGCTACTCCTGCATGATTATGATCTGCTCCCGCAACTTTTTGGGCCGCTTCAAAGGCACGCTCAATATCATCAAGCAAAGGCAAAAACGACTGAATTACTGCATTTTGGCCCGTTTGAACCCATGACGCACGTTCTTTTTCCATACGACGGCGATAGTTTGCAAAATCAGCACTCATTCTAAAAAACTGATCTTTAAAGCTTTCCTCTTCAGCAACCACCTGCTCATCTGCAGGCACTACCACTTCAGGCTCAACTGAACCATTCTGGGTTGTTTCTTCTGCGGCATCATGCGTATAGTTTTTGTCTTTTGAATTCATAGATAACTCACTGGTTAATGGTATAAATATTTACCGGGATAAGTATACAACAATGAGCATTTTTGGCGAGTCACTCATTCATATGCGCCCATGGCGCCTATTGAAGAGAACCTTTTTTGGGGTCAAGGCCATGTTCTTCTATGTTTTTTAAGACCTCATGAGCGCTTGAAATAATAGAATTTGCCACTCCTTCATCTTCCAACATATCAAGCGCAACGTGTTGATCTGAAATTCCTGAATGAACCACATAGGTTCGCATGTACCGACGAATATCTACGCTGCTCGCATCAACAGGCTCAAGCCTTACGCATTTATTTTCCACCGAAGAATACTTACGTGCAAGTTGAGTCAAATACATAAAATGAGTGGCTATGCAACTCAAAACGGAGGGCTGCTGAGCAATATACTGCGCAACAGAATAGGCACAACTTACTCCCTCATACGGAGTCGTACCACTAAACATTTCATCAAAAATAAGAAGCGCCGGTTTGCCCTGTGCTTGCTCAGCTCTTTTGAGCAATGCTGCCGCACGCATAACCTCTTTTTTAAACAATGAATTTCCTTGCTGCACATCATCGGTAATATTTAAATATGTTTCAATAACCGCAAACACACTCATATGGCAGCTTTCTGCGGGCACTATGCCCACTGTCTGAGCCATTAAAGCGCCAATACCTAATGATTTGATAAACGTTGATTTCCCGCCCGCATTCAAACCTGTCAGCATATAGTTGCGCACAGAACTCTTACCCCCTACACGCACCGAATTGGGAACCGCTTTTTCGCGCGCGATTAATGGATTCCATAATCCCTTTGCCTCAAACACCGCTCCTTCATCTGCGCCTGCATACGTAACAAAGGTATACTTATTCTTTACTTCAGACGCATCCTGCCTCATAAGATTTGCGAGTCCAACATATATCTCAAGCCGCGCAAAACATACGGTTAAATCAGCCAATTCTGAAGATTTTTTACCCAAAAGTTCATACGCGCG
>JBAXGS010000147.1:0-2211 GCA_037139275.1 bacterium
ACTCAGCATGAAGTGTTTACCATTAATATTGGCAGCCCTGAAACAGTAAATACTCCGGTAGTGATTGCGGCGTACAACGATGCAGGCACCCTGGTTACTGACTTTTCCCAATTAATTTTTAATCCTGCGCAAGGGAAAACAATTGTCGTTAATGTGTATAGTGATGTCTCGTTTTTGAGTGCAGATGCATTTGCAGGAAACGATCCTGAAGATTCTGAATCGCCTGGAGCAGCTCTTCCGTTTCAAATTACGTTTCGTGGAAAAGGGAGTACGGTTTTCAAGTTGCCATCAGGCAAAGTTATGTATTTTGGTCCTCCTCATCCGGGGCATGGCGCTGAGGGAGAGATCGAGGCAGATGAAGAACTGAGCACCACTGGTGTGCATGTTCGTGTGTATATGGAGCAAGGAAGCATTGATGCGTATGGAAACGGTTCTACGGTTAGTCCACGCTCGCAGCTGGTGTTTGAAAAATGGAGTTATAGGGCTGATTCAATTAATACTGATTTGAGTCTTGATACATGGATTACTTTTGGTCAACGTTCATCACTTGCATACATCTCAGACAATTATCTCGGTGTTGCTGAAGTGTGGGATGATGCAAATACTAACGGAGCACTTGATTTGGGAGAAGCAACGTTAGAGCCTGCGTATGGATCAGTTGCGTTTGATCCATCAAATGCTGGCACTGGCCGTATGATTTTACAAATTATGCGGGGGCAGCTTCCCAGTGGAAATGATTTTACTGATGCAGGAATCAACGTCTACGGCGCATTATTGGTGCCCACAGTGTTTGGTTCTAGTCGCATGAAAGCATCTATTTTTAATTCTGATTTTCGTACTGGTGTCTATTTTAATCAACGTGCCGGCATTAAAGCTATTTTGCGTATTACCGATGATGTTTCTTTTGATGAGCGTGTGAATGGGGGTGATGCAGATTTGAATCTTGAAACATGGACTGGCCGTCCTGTGGGTGATCGGCGAGGGCTTGTAGTGATTAATCATAATAATTCTATTCCTCACTTTGCTAATAATTATGACGATGCTGAACGTATTGATGATTCATTATGGGCGCAGCATAATGAGTATGAACCGGGATTTAATTTGGGCATTAATGGAATTATTGAAATACGTCCTCATTTGTTTTTGGACTATATTGCAAACAATAGCAATAAGAGCATTAGTAGCAGTCATGCAAATTTGACTACGCATAGTAGTGAGCGAGTTAAGAAGCATAATCCTTCAGCATTGTTTGTTGATGGGCTTCCTATTTTTGACAAGCGTTCTGCGCGCCAAGTTGATCAATTTGGTATCCCGATTAGTGATATTTTATACGCGGGGTATACACAGGCATTCGGTGCACATCCGGTTATTTCACTGCAAGGAGATGCAGGAATTTTTATGCGCAGTGCTGCTGCATATTCTGATCAAGCGCTTACCCGCATTGTGTTTACTCAAAAAAAAGATTCAGGCACGTACTTTTTGCAAGAGTTACCGTCTGACGATACACAAGTAATTACGGTGGCGCTTGGTATTGGAATCTATGATGGGGTGTATGTGCCGGTAGTTGATGAATTTAATGTGCCGGTTATGCAGACAACACAGCCGGATGGTGAGTATGTCTTTGATGGAGAAGCGACATGTACGATTGCTTCACTGGAAGGGCCTCTTGGAGAACCTGCTGCGGGGTATGTCTGTATACCATCGATAGAAATTGATCATGCCGGGCGTGAAGTTGGATACGCTAATTTTGAGCTATGGTCTGCGTGGCAGGCATGGCGAGCAGCTGCCGCTCCTGCGTATGCTGAAGAGACAGTTATGCTTCCCAGTGGTGTTCCGGTAGTTTTTAATGAAGCAACCGATATTACACTGACGCAAACAGTTGTGAGTTCTCGTCCGCTTGATAAAAATAAATATTATTCCGTGTATGACGCATCTACACTTTTTTTGAATGCGAATTTGATTCTTGATTCTGTAACGTTTATTCAGAGTGATGTAACGCGCAATCTTGCATCGCCAGATGTCTTGCCACAACCTTTTATGCCTGCAAGACCACATATTGTGGGTGGTGAGCTGGCACATTTTAGACAAAGTCTCTATCCGCCACTTATTAAGTTATACAACAGTACTATTGCGTGTCATGAGTCGCTCGTGATGAGTGGTGTTGCATTGACGGTGCATGAGCATACACAAAGTTCTTTAGCTCAATCGCAT
>JBAXGS010000148.1:0-2204 GCA_037139275.1 bacterium
TACTCAGATGCAGCTTCTTATGGCACAACCAAAAACCACGGTAGATATGTTGTTGATGGCAGGCATTGGAGCGGCAAGTGTGGTGCTGGTGTTGGTACTTCTTTTTCTTATTCGTGTTGTGCTTGCGGCCATGACCTATACTATGGCATTTCTTATGCAAGGCAAGCCTCTTTTTGAATCAATTCGCAAAGGCCAAAAGTTATTTGCTGCGCATTCAATATACACAATTTCTTTGATGCTTTTGCAGTTTGGATTCAATTCAGCATTTAGTATTGCCGGAGAATATGCGTACGATCGATTTCCATATGCGCTTATTAACCATGGAATACACTTTGCTACCGTGGTTATTTTGTTGTTATACTGCGCGCTCATGTTTTCGTATCATAAACGAATTGCAAAAATACCAACAAATCGGTAGGCACTCAGATGCGGTGTGGTGAGCACCTAAAGAAGTGATGCCGATAACCGAATAAAGGAATAGTTATGGCGGCGCCGCGAAATATTTTAGTGAGGACCTTGGCCACGTATGTGTTGGGGTTCATTCTGAGTGTGTTATTGCTGTGTCTGATCTGTCCCTTACTGATATTTCCGCCTCTTTATCGACATAGCAATCGCGTATTCTTTTATCTGACCTCGTTGTGGAGTAGGTTGATGATGAGGCTTGCTGGAATTTCAGTTTCTGTTGCTCACGGTGCTGTTTCAAAAACGCCTGTTGTGTATGTTATGAATCATGCATCAGCTCTTGATATTGTGTGCGTTGAAACATTGTTGGGGGGTGCTCCGCGGATTTGGCTTGGTAAACATGAGTACGATAAGATGCCCGTATTGAATTGGATTTTAAAACGTATGCACGTGCTCGTTGATGCGCAATCACCAACGCATGCGGCTCGTGCGTTAAAAGTTATTCAGAAGCAGGCATCAACGCATGCGGCGCATGTTCTGTTGTTTCCTGAGGGCGCGCGTTTTGATGATGGGCGTATTCATCGATTCTTTAAAGGGTTTTCAATACTGGCTGAAGTGCTTGATCGTGATGTGGTACCCATTTACATTCATAATACACATCGAGTGTATCCTAAAAATAGTTTTTTAATTATGAGTAATGAGCTGATTACACTGAGTATAGGCGCTCCAATGACTCGTAGAAAAGGGCAATCTCATGAGGAGTTTACTGCGCAGGTACGCGAGTGGTTTATTGAGCAAAGTGGCGCGTAAGTGCTTAGGCGGCTACGGCATCTTTTTTCATGTATGATGGGAATCTATTTGCCAGTTCTTCGAGGTAGGCTTCCTTTTTTATGTTGAAGTTGGTTGTGCGAATGTGTTTTGAAAAAATCATAGTAAGATTTGGTAGCTTGTTGCGCCTTCGGCTGGATGCGGTAATGCTCGGTTTGATGCTGTAGCAAAGCATGGGAAGTATAATGGGTAAGAAGATAGAGCGAATATAATGAAGTGGGGTTTCATGAAAAGGGTAGGTAAGGTGTTGTGTGATAAATGCGCCACTCAGTGAGAGTTGAGTTGCAAGTCCTGTGATTTCGCTTTTAATGAGTTTTTTCTTGATGGTTTCTAGTTCTAATATACGGTTTTTTTCTTTAAACGCATGATCAGTAAGTAATGCATGGAGTTGTGGTGAATGTTCCTCGCATAGTCGGAGAAATACTTCTCGTTTTTTAGATTGTCTTATGTAATCCGAGCTTATTAAAGCATGTAGCAGAAAAAAGGCTGAGTACCAACAGTTCTTCATTGCCCCTGGAAAATTTTCTCTTGCTGTAGCTCTGGCCAGAGCTACAATACAGGTAATCATTCCCAGAAATGAGAGAGGAATGGTTAATTTTGCTGCGAGGCGACGCTTTTTTTGAAGATTGGCTGCTTTTCCGAACCTTTTTTCCAACTCTTCTGGGGTTTTGCTTGTGAGCCCTTTGGCTACTTCTATGCGATCTAAGGTGTTGAAGATGCTGTCGACGGGGTATGCGGTGTACCCACAGAAGATGATAAGAAGAAATGCAGTAAGTTTTTTAGGCATTTTTGTTCCTTTATATATCTCTTATAATACTGTTATCTTCATGTTTTATTCAAGTATATGTCACACTTTTGCCGCAGGGCTGACGCACGATTTTTTAAGCGACGAATGTACTTTGTATAGATAGTGTGATGCACTGCGGCCTCACACACAGTACATCACACGACGCCCGCATCACGTCATTGCGAGC
>JBAXGS010000149.1:0-2201 GCA_037139275.1 bacterium
GGGTAAGTACTGCTTTTTGTGCGGCAACAATCGTTAACGTTTGCGCGCAGAGAACGGCAAGCATCATTCCTTTGATTACTGTTGATTTTCCTGCTGCGTTTGCACCGGTAATAACCATATTGCGATAGGGCGCTTTTCCACCCAGCTGCATATCATTGGGGACCGCACTTTTTGAGCCAAGATTTGGATGCCAGAACTGAGTAATAGAAAGTTCTGGAGTCGATTTGAGTTGCTTATACTCAGCAAAGCAAAAATGATTTGAGAGTGATTCGTGTTCTTTATACAGCGATGCAATAGCAATGAGCGCATCTAGCTCACCCAGTGCATGGAGGCCGAAACAGATACGTTTTTTGAGTGATAAGAACTGAGGAACCGCAGCAAAAAGCTTGCCCATTGATGCGTTCATGTATCCTTTATCAAGTCTAAAGGCGCTGCTGGTGAGTGATTGTAGAAACTTATTTATATCTTTGTTTTCTGGACCTTTAAATTCCTTGATTGCTTCCAGCGCGGGTATGGAAACCATATCTCGGTCTGCAGTATACGCATCAATTTTACCTAAGGCTGCTCCCAGAGCAACCAAACTTTGGAATCGTTTTTTCAAAGCAATACGTAATGCTTTTCGGTTTTTAAATTTTGAAACCGATGTTTTCCATGCAATCGCAGCACCAAGTGCAGTAAAGCCCCATGTTACACCATCAAACACACCACCTTTTAATTTTTCTGCAGCAGTCGCATTTGGTTTTACTTCAAACGGGGTTAACCCTTTTATAAATTGAGCGGCTGCAAGTCCTAAGAACGGTGATGATGGTTCAAAAACGTCGAGAAAGCGTCGCTTGAATTCCATTACCGAAGAGCTTTGCTTGCGTTTTATATTGCCACCAAACAGAGATTGGCTCATGTTTTTACTGTAGAGAATGTCATTTTTATTCCACAGAGCAAGCAGTTGTTCTTCTTGCTTGGAAAAATCTAGTAAAATGTTTTTAAGTTCTTCTCGTTCTTCGTCATGCTCAATAAAATATCGAATAATGGCTTGTCGTTTTCTCAGCAGATCATTGTCTGTTAAAGGAGTAATCAACATGTTGCCTAGTGAGCATTCACCTAAAATAGTTTGTGTACGCTTGATGGTTTTGAGTACCGTAAAGAGTGGTTTGCTTACGTCGTAAAAGAGAATGCCTAAATCACTAATAGTGGTGGGACTAATTGTTGCAGGGGTCAGAACATTACGGGCACGTGCTCCTTCTTCAAGCACTGCAAGTGCAGTGCTATACATATCAAGCGAACTAATTATTTCTTGCGGCTTTTTGAGCGCAGAGAGGCTTGGCGCAATAGCTTCCCCCATAGTTTGAAAGCTGCTGACCATAGGCTTTGGTTGGGTATCAGCGCACATGAGTACTGCAGGGAGAAGTCCAAGGCATGCCAGAAGAATGATTTTTTTCATAAAATTCCTGTGTCGTTAAAGAGTTCGTGCTAAATGTTTTT
Organism: bacterium; assembly: GCA_037139275.1. GTDB lineage: Bacteria > Babelota > Babeliae > Babelales > JAUPTZ01 > JAUPTZ01. The sequence goes on from JBAXGS010000149.1 coordinate 1,480, forward strand.
CCATTTCAGCAATCATACTAGTCGGTAATTTTTCTTCTCGGAAAATAGCAGTTGCATGCGCAGGGTCAACAAATCCTTGTGTAAGTGCGTATGAGGATTCTTTTGATGTGCCATTAAGTTTTGTAGGAAGATTGTAGTTTGCAAAGACTGTTGGATTTTGAAGTCCCAAAATACTGAGCGAAACAAAGTTAGTCGCATGTAAGGCAACGCTTTGTGGCATGTTGCCCAGGAAGCGGGCAACAGCATACGCTGCGGCTTGTCCCGCGCCTGCTTCTGTGCCTGTAAAGGTTGCGTCCGCGATAGTGAAGCTAAAGTAGCCTTTAGGCATGTGGTTAATTTGATCAAGTAACTGCTGCGCTCGGTAGAGCTCGGTTCTGAAAAGAGAGCGACCACTTGCAAGATCATCTTTAATGTTTGCATAAATATTGATACTGGCGTACGGCGTTGCATGCATTTCTTTTGCTAGACAGATTCCAATAGATTGTGCGCATACAATGTTAAGTGCCACTGCTTGGAGTACTGTTGATTTACCACTTTCAAATACTCCAGTGATAATTGCATTTTGAGGTGAACCATCGCCCAGATTAATACTGTTTAAGTGTGGATTGTTGCGTGCAAGTACATGCCAGAAATTAGTGATATGGATATATGGTCGTTGTGCTTGAGTAAGCTGTGCAAAGCAGAGAGGATTGCTACTGCTGTCGTGCAGTTTTGTATACCAT
>JBAXGS010000150.1:0-2190 GCA_037139275.1 bacterium
CGAGAGCGCGAAGGGGTAGCTACTTTGTTTATTGCATGCCACACAGAAGGATCTGGTTCAATTACTCTTACCACTATTCAAGATCATGGTGCGTCTCATACGCACAGCTCGGTACGTATTATGGGAGTGAGTGAACAAGTTTCTCGAGCAACGGTATCAAGTACCATTCATATTGAGAAAAATCAGAAAGAAGTGGTTGCTCGCCAGGTCCATAAACACTTGCTTTTGGATGTGGGTGCGCGTGCTGTCTCTGTGCCAGCGCTTGATATCTTGTCTGATGATGTGTCCTGTAGCCATGGATCAGCGATTACACATCTTAATGCGAGCCATTTGTTTTATTTGCAGGCACGTGGGTATGACAAAAAAATGGCACGAGATGCGGTAGTAAAAGCATTTTTAGCAAATTGATTTTTGACGTTCTGCTGAAATCGTTTTAATATGAGACCGCTCGAATTAATCTGGGGGGAGAAATTTAAGAAGCAAGTCTAACCCAAAATGAGTAAGGATATATATTGTGTCAAAGTTAATAAGTCGAGACGAACTAGGTTTAATGGAAGCCGCGTACTGTCCTCAACAATTTGCGGGATTGTCACTTTTTGGATTTAACTTTCGTTTTTTGTTTTCTCGTTCACGAAGAAAACGGATGATTGGAACTCGCATAGCGATTGTGATTCTGCATCATGAAAATGCATGGGAGCGACGTGCTATCAAAGGAATTATCTCAAGTCTTTTAAATGCGTTTTCACCTGAAGAGCCACCATTATTTGATATCTTTTCTGCTGAGCATTCAAGCCAGCGAGTTGAAGAAGATATTATGCCGGCCATTGCAGCGCAGGAGAAAGAGTATATTGCAGTGGTTACCTGTGGGTCATGGGTAAGTGAGCAAGTTAAATTGCATATGAGAGCGCGCAATATGAAAGTTACTCAGTTGTTTTTAGGTGTTCAGCATCCGGTGCGTAATGGCTTAATTAGGAGTTTTGAAATTCCTGAAGAAGGCATTGTGGGTGTTAATACGTCGCCACTTAACTATGAGTATTGCGTAGAGTCACTGAGGGTATTGCTGCCTAATCTTCGTTCTGTATTGATTCCTCATGACAAAGTTTTTGGGGGAGAAGGGTATGAGTTTGATGTGCAGCGTCTGGCAGCAATTCTTAACAAACATGCTATTGAGGCTCGGTTTGTGAGTATTAATGCGCAAGAAGATGTTGTCGCGCAGCTTGCTCCTCATCTTGCAGGGGTTGATGTACTGTGGTCTTTGTATGATCCAGGCCTTCAAATTAATGCCAAAAAAGTTTCTAAGTTGTGTGGAGAGTTGTCGGTTGTGTTTTGTGCCAATGATTTGGCCTCAGTTTTCCAAGGAGCCGATGTCGGCTGGGGAGACTCAGGAACTTTGAGTGGTGCGTATGCGGGACAACTTTGTTATGCACTTGCTTTGGGAGTGTCTCCGCTTAATATTAAAAATGTTGAAGCGATGATTTCAGGAAGCGTAATGCGTACAAATCCAGCGTTTTTCCAAAAACTTCCGTTGGATGATCGTATGCGTATAATAGTAGAAAATATTATTCCGCTTGGTTGGGAATAGTAGTGCGTGAATGGTGATTCTGTTTTTGACAAAATTGTTGTTCCCAGTATACTTACTCGCTCAGCGTATAAAAAAGCGTTTAATAACCGATTTCTGATCTGAAAGGTCATATGAAACAAAGTAACACAATGCACCACGGGATTGGTCGTCGTAAAAGTGCGACTGCTCGTGTGTGGATGAAGAGCGGCACTGGTGTAATCAGTGTGAATGGTCGTGATTATAAAGAATATTTTGATACAGACACAGCGCGTACTGCAGTATGCACACCGCTGGTGCTTACTGGATTGAGCAAGAATTATGACGTTATGGCAAATGTGCAAGGCGGCGGCCGTACTGGTCAATCAGGCGCAATTATGCTTGGTGTTGCGCGTGCGTTGTTGACGATTGATGAAAATTTGCGTCCAACGCTCAGAGAGCAAGGTTTATTGACGGTTGATTCTCGCGTTAAAGAACGTAAAAAATACGGTCAAAAAGCAGCTCGTAAGAAGTTCCAGTTCGTTAAACGGTAATCGGTTTAGAACACGATTTAGTTTCTGGTTTATTTTTTGGATAGCCTTGGTATACAAGAGGGGGTCTAGATGTGCGGAATTGTTGCAGTTGTTGGGCAG
>JBAXGS010000151.1:0-2183 GCA_037139275.1 bacterium
AATACTTCTGTATTCGTGGTGCCTCTTTATGAAAGATAAGTATGAATAATACGCGAAATGATATACGAAACATTGCAATTATCGCGCACGTAGACCATGGAAAGACAACTTTGGTTGATAAGATGTTGCAACAAGCAGGTACGCTTGGGCGTGGTAATACTGGTGTTGATCGTATTATGGATAGTAACGATCTTGAGCGTGAGCGCGGGATTACTATTTTGGCTAAAAACACTTCTATTTGTTTGCCACAAGGTACTATTAACATTGTGGATACACCGGGTCACATGGACTTTGGTGGAGAAGTAGAACGAACGCTTCAAATGGTTGAAGGTGTGTTGTTGTTGGTGGACGCTGCTGAAGGCCCATTGCCAGGTACACGATTTGTACTTCAAAAAGCGCTTGAATTGAATCTTAAAACTATTGTAGTTATTAATAAGATCGATCGTAAAGATGCGGCTATTGAGCGTACTCGTGAAAATATTGCAGATTTATTTTTGGATGTTGCACAAAGTGATGATCAATTAGATTATCCTATTTTGTATGGTGCTGCGCGTGATGGATATATTAATTTGGATCCAGAATTGCGTTCAGGAACATTGCAAGATTTGTTTGACACTATTTGGCAGCATGTTCCTGCACCAAAACAAGAGCGCCCAGAACTTCAAATTTTGATTACTAATCTTGACTATTGTCCGTATCAAGGTCGTTTGGCTATTGGTCGCGTACTGAATGGATCAGTAAAAGTTGGTGATCGCATTGTCTGGTGTACTAGTGAGCGAACAAGTCCTGCGTCTGCAGTTACTATTTTGTATCGCTTCTCCGGTGTTGATCGGGTTTCATCTCCTGATGCAAATTTTGGAGATATCGTGGTGCTTGGTGGTGTTGATGAAGCAATTTGTATTGGTGCAACGATTTGTCATTTTGATAAACCGCTTCCACTGACCTACGTTAAAATTTCTGAGCCAACGTTGTCGATTCAAATCGGGGTAAATACCTCTCCATTTGCTGGTCGAGAAGGAAGCATTTTGACTTCTCGTCAGATTCGCGATCGCTTGTATAAAGAATTGCGTACTAACGTTGCGCTTCGCGTGCAGGATACCGATTCACCGGAAACATTTATGTTGTGTGGTCGTGGCCAATTGCACTTGACGGTTCTTGTGGAAACAATGCGTCGTGAAGGATTTGAAGTTCAATTGTCAGCACCACAAGTATTGTTCCGTGATATTAATGGTGTGAAGAGTGAGCCAATGGAATTGGTGCTTGTTGACGTTGCGACAGAATATACCGGCGCGGTGATCGAATTGATTGGTGCTCGTCGTGGTCGTATGGACAATATGGAGCAACTTGAAGATGGCCGCAATCGTTTGACCTTTATTATGCCAGCTCGTGGAATGCTTGGTTTGAGAGGGCAAATGCTTACTGAAACGCGTGGTACTGTTGCGTTGAATCATCGGTATTATGGCTATGAGCCGTACCAAGGGACTATTCCAAGTCGCTTAAAAGGTGCGTTGATTAGCATGGAGCAGGGCACGGTAACGGCGTATGCGCTTGATGGTTTGCAGCCACGTGGTATTTTGTTTGTCGGAGCGACAACTGAAGTATACGAAGGTATGATTGTTGGTGAGCATAGTCGTGATAACGATCTTGACGTGAATCCAACTAAACAAAAGAAGCTGACAAACATGCGTGCATCAGGTACTGATGATGCGCCAAATCTTCAGCCACCTCGCGAGTTCAATCTTGAAACAGCACTTGACTGGATCGGTGATGATGAGCTTGTGGAAGTGACGCCAGAGAGCATTCGATTGCGTAAGCGCTATCCCAGCGCGAATGAGCGTAAACGTAATTAATTAGTAGTATAGATAAAGAGGGTGCGACAGTTTTTACATTGAGGCACCCTCTTTTCGTATATCTAGAGGAGATATACGAAAAAATATTGTTGTGCATAATCTACATTTGAGCATCATCAAGTGGTACGTCTTTGCGAGGAGCTTGAATGAAGGCTCGGAGTTCTGCGTTGATGTGATAGTTGTTTAAGGCCGTGTCCGAGAAATCAATATCAAATAATAGTCCGAAATTACGCGAATCTAAGCCTTTAACTGTCAAAAGATACGAACGTGCACCATGTGTCATTGCGGCCTGCCAGCAATAGCTTTAGCGACGGCTTGGAGCATCGCGAAGCA
>JBAXGS010000152.1:0-2162 GCA_037139275.1 bacterium
TATGCAAATAGCGCAAAAATTATATGAAGGCGTTCCACTAGGAGATAAAGATAATCCAGAAGCGCTCATTACCTATATGCGTACCGACTCGCTTCGTATCTCTGACACTGCGATGGCTGAAGTGCGTGGCTACATTAAAGATACCTTTGGGAGCAAGTACCTGCCATCTAAAGAAAAACTTCATGGCGCAAAAGGCGCATCACAAGATGCCCATGAAGCAATTCGTCCTATTGCGGTGGATAAGACACCAGAAAAAGTTGGGCGCTATCTCTCTACTGAGCAAGCAAAATTATATGAACTTATTTGGAAACGCTTTGTGGCAAGTCAAATGGAAGCGGCTGAATATTTTCAACGTGGTGTACAGATTGATGGAGGCGACTTTGAATTCAAAGCAACCGGCTCCACGCTGATGTTTGATGGCTTTTTAAGCGTATATCTTGTTGAAGAAGATGAAGAAGAAAAAACAGTTGCCATTCCAAAATCGGTTGGAGACGGAAAACCGGTGGACCTTCTCAAAGCAGATGGCAAACAACATTTTACCAAACCACCGGCACGCTACACACAAGCAACGCTCGTAAAAGAACTTGAAAAGAAAGATATTGGACGTCCAAGTACGTACGCAGCAATTCTCTCAACGCTTATCAAACGCAGCTACGTGATTGTTGATAACAAACGTTTTTCACCCTCTGAACTTGGCCGCTCAGTAAACAAACTTCTCACAGAGCACCTACCAGATATTATTAATGTTGATTTTACTGCCAACATGGAGCAATCGCTGGATAAAATTGCAGAAGGCTTGATTGAACGCGACTCAGTTCTCCTCTCATTTTATGAAAAGTTCAGTAAAGATCTTGAAAAATTTGGTGGCGCCCCCGGCAAAAAAGAAGCGCAAAAAACAGAACTCACGTGCCCTGAAGAAGGCTGCGGTAAACCACTGTATGTTCGATTTGGTCGTGGTGGCGAATTTGTTGGATGCGAAGGGTTTCCTGAATGCACTTTTACCAGTAATTATATACGCGATGAAAAAGGAGATATTGTGCTTACCGCAAATGAACCAGTACAACTCGAGTCAACAGGACTTGCCTGCCCCAAATGCAACAAAGATATGGTTAAACGCGTGGGCAAATTTGGTCCTTTTATTTCATGCTCAGTGTATCCTGCCTGTAAACACATTCATCAATAAACGCTTAAGATGCCGTGCCCTCAATGTGGTAAAGCCATAGGCAAGCGAGCATGGCGTGGCGGTACTTTTTGGGGATGCACTGGATATCCCAAATGCAAATTTGCCGTATTTAACGATGTAGAGGAAACACCATGCCCACAATGCAACAAGCAACCCTACTTGATCGTTAATAAAGCAAAAGATGGAAGCAGACTATCACTCGGCTGCCCAAGCAAAGAATGTGGGTATACTCAGCCAGTATAACAAACGACACCACACAGTAAAACGTACTTACCTGTATTCAAACACTCATTGGGGGGGGCTGCTGGAAAAAACAGCAGTACATAAATATGAAAAACGCAATAATCTCAATACTCATATGCATAGCCATCAATACAACTAGCACACTCCTAGCAAACGAGCTAGCTCACCGTGTAAATACAATCATTGAAGCTCCCATAAAAGGAAAAAGCCAAATCGAAACCTGGCGTTATGAAAATAGTTGCTGGAAAGATGTTGCTCTCGTCATTAAAGAATCGTGTGGTGAACCACTATCTACAAAACCACAACTCCATAGACACTATTATAAGTCCCATGAAAACTGGTTAGCATGCATGGCAGCCCTTAGTAGTTACTTAAGCCAGCATCCTCACCCTAAAGGTTTGTTTCTTGCTAACATAGAATCAATAACTATTTTAGAGCTGCCTACTAAGGTAGATATGTATTGCATAGTTACCAATACAGCGGTCACTGATACGCCACCTTTATTTATTAACCAAGAAGGGATAGCCATCACTCCAACGGAAGAACCCTGGAAAACACTCTTAACTCACAGTACTGTTTTTAGCGCTATCAAAGAAACCCCAAAGCCCACGCTGACTCCACAACCGTCGCTGACTCAACAGCTTATGAGCCTCAGGCAGAGTAAGGAGTTACAAGAAAGCAGACAACGTACCCAGCTCACGGATGCCAGAACTGCTGCAGGACCAGTCGCCACAAC
>JBAXGS010000153.1:0-2162 GCA_037139275.1 bacterium
GCATATCATGTTTTTTATCATGCGATGGCACCACTTCGGTAAATGGATATGCTACGCCCAATGGTGTTGTTTCCGTATCAGGAATTGTTTCTATAGTTACTTCAGGAACTGTATAGGTATCACGCGGATGTATACTTTGTTCTTCTTTTTTACGAGGCATAAGAACAGCAACAGCGGCCATAATTAATTGTATCCCTAACAATCCAGTCCGCGCGCAGAATAACGCTACTGAAAACAATCCGTGAAGCACATATGCAAGAGTAGTACGGGTAAATACTAAGGCAGAAAAAAACAAAACGATTCCAGCAATTAAAGCGGTTCCTGCAGCTCCAATACCGGCAGTATATGAAACAAGAGTCCGTCCAATAATTCCTCCGCTGCTTGCAGTTGCAGCAATTAATGCATCAAGCATTGCAATGGCGGCAATTATAATAGCGCCAGACATTGCAGTAATTGCACGGTGATACCAACGCACTCCTTGGCGTGGGAATACTGAAAGAAGAAGCATCCCAACGCAAACCCATGACGCAGAGCCACAGACAACAGCAAGCCATGCAGCACAATGAGCGCCAAGCCAGCCACACCAGTTGGATACAACCGGAACAGGGAAAAGATGATTAAAAAGAGAAGCGTCTGCGGGCGAGGCGGTTGCAAGTGCCAGAAATAACCAGGCACACACAGCAACCCCTAATACTATTCTTACTTCATTAAGACCGGGCAGCGGCTGAACAGGTTCGTGAGGCAGTGAGCACCGCTCAGCTGATTGATATCTGAGCAGCGAAGTAACGGTACGGATGGGAGGTGTTTGTGGCGATTGCATCATATAAAAATCCTTTCATGCGAAACAGAGTAACTTCTGTTTTTATAATAACCGGTCAGATGATACGAAGAGAATGCTCTTTTGTACAAGAGAGAACTATTTAAAATTTTGTTTTTGTTTTCCCGTCGCATTCTGGTCACACTTATTTTAAATCATTTTTCCATTCCGATCACAGTCAGATGATAATTTAACTATGACATAAAAAAACAATGATTTTACCGATACTTTTGAGCGCTTTTACTATTCAAAAACCGCTCACTCAGAGGGGTTTGAAAAAAAAATATTTCGAAATTCTTGTTTTTGAGCACTCAATTCTTTAACTTAATTTTGCACGAGACAACAGACACTGAAGAAGCAGTTAGTAAAAAAGTTTATCTTAAGCTTTCTTACTAAGTCAGTGGAAATTAAGAGTAGTAACAAAATAGGAGAACTAGTATGAAAAAAATCATACATGGCCTCTTGGCAGCCGCATCAGTAATGAGCCCTATGCTCCATGCAGATGTTGCTAATAAGACATTCCTCGCCCACCCTGGCACATTAAGCAGCAACTGTTTAATTGGCATTGGTTCAGGCGCTAAAGATTGTAAAAAAGACGGCCTTGGTGCTGATATCACTGTAGCTGGCTTTTTCCGTCAATCACATAACCATACTAAACTTGCTCGTTATTTTGGCGGCGGCACAACAGCTGCAGACCAAAATGGAACAATTGAAGTAGATGCAACTGTAGCAGGCGCAACACAATCGCTCCATGGCTGGCAAGTTGACTATACAACAGTTGAAGAAAGCGCTGCAAACGGCACAATCACATTGAACCCTCGTCGCACAGAAGTAGGCGCGCAAGTTCAATGGAACCAATGCCTTAACAAACTTGTTAAAGGCTTGTGGTTCAGCGTAGCTGCTCCAGTTGTCTATGTACGCACAGAAATGCGCGCAGCATACGATCAAACAGCTAACGCTATTGCAGGTGGTGTAACTACCGGGTTAGGCAATAATTTGTCTGACATCTTGAGCGGCGGCGCAGCAGGCAAAACAAGTCCATTTACCCAAAGCGTACTTACAAACCAAAAACTCACCAGCACCTACAACCATGAAACTGGTGTAGCTGATGTGTCTGCAGTTCTTGGATATAAGTTTGTTGAAGAAGCTAACTACAGTTTCAGCGGTTCGCTGCATGCAAACATCCCTACTGGTAACAAACCAGCTGGCGTAGTAGCATTTGAACCGATCTATGGAACCCGCAACTTCTCATTTGGTGCTGGCCTTCATGGTAACTTCAACTTGTGGCGCTCAGAAGACAAGAAGAGCGAATTGAATATGCACGCTTGTGGTAAATACAGCTACG
>JBAXGS010000154.1:0-2153 GCA_037139275.1 bacterium
CCAACAACTACGCAGCAAAAATTATTGTTGCAGCAGTTATTTCGGCTGCAAGAAGCGGGGATTGCCGTAGTAATTGTAGTAGGAAATCATGATCATCCTCTCAGTTTTGGGCGGGCGCATGCGCTTGACCTGTTTGGACAAATTCGGCATGAAGGGTTTTATTTGTTTTCAAAACCACATGCGGTGTGTATTGAGACAAAAAATGGTCCCATTAATGTGGTCGGCATTCCCTGGCCAATGCGGCACAATGTGCTTGCACATGATCAACACCAATTAAAAACAGCCAGCGAAATTACTGAGTATCTTTCTGGTCGTGTGTGTCAGATCATTGCAAAACTTGCCAGTGAACTTGACCAACAGCTGCCAGCGATTTTGGTTGGCCATTTAACGGTAGCAAACGGTATTTTTTCTGGTTCTGAAAGGCGCGCAGTGTATGGAACTGATCCGTTATTTATGCCATCACAGCTTGCCATTGAGCCGTTTGATTACGTAGCACTGGGACATTTGCATCGCCATCAAAATTTGAATTCGTCTGGCAGATGTCCGGTGGTGTATGCAGGATCTCCTGAACGGGTTGATTTTGGTGAGCGCAAGGAGCCCAAGGGGTATTGTGATGTTTCTATTGCTGTTGCAGCCGGAAGCAAGAAAACTGAATATGCTTTTGTGGAGTTGCCTGCACGGCCGATGATTCAGATTGATGTTACGCTTGAGCCGGGGAGTAATGGCACCGAGCAAGTGGTTGCGGCGGTAGCCCGACATGATCTTACTAACGCGATAGTCAAAGTAGTGTACCAAGTGCCTGCAGGTCAGCGTGATATGGTTGATAGTGGGCAGGTGCAGCGTGCATGCAAAGCGGCGCATTATATTGCCGGAATTGTTCCCGTTCACGCGGTTATTACCCGGTCGCAGCGAGCGGTGGTGAGTACGCAAATGAGTGGTGATGAACTCCTTAAAACGTATTTTTCTTCAAAAGAGATTGATGCAAAGCGTCAGCACGAGTTGCTGGAATTAGCGCATGAATTAATTGAATTGCAGGCACGAACTGAAGAGCAGTCAGAGGGAGATGAAGCACATGAATGAGAAAGGCATATTGCAGAGACCGTTACAGGTCATTAATACGTACAGTGGCACCAAGGAGTTATTTGCTCCACAGGGAGATGTGGTTCAGATGTATGTCTGCGGGGTAACGCCGTATGATTATGCGCATATGGGGCATGCGCGGTGCTATATTAATTTTGATTCTATACTTCGCATACTCCTGTTTTGGGGCTACTCGGTTAAGTATGTGCGCAACAGTACCGATATCGATGATAAGATTATAAAGAAAGCGTCTGACATAAGCGGCTCTGAAGAAGTCACACAAGAAGCGGTGGCCGCAGTAGCGCGTCAGTATAGCGATGCATTTTGTGCTGATATGCGTGCACTTAACACGCTAGCACCGACAGTGGAGCCAACAGTTACTGAAAACATTCCTGCAATTATTGCCTTTATTGAGAAGCTTATTGAGCGAGGCCATGCGTATGCGGCCGGTGGTGATGTGTACTTTGCGCGTGATACGTGTGCTGAGTATGGTAAGCTTTCAGGTCGAGTGCTTGAAGAGCTTGCTGATGGCGCTCGTGTTGAAAAAAATGAGCTGAAAAAGAGTTTTGGCGACTTTGCGCTTTGGAAGGGCAATGTGCCCGGATCATTTTGGGATTCGCCGTGGGGTAAAGGGCGTCCTGGTTGGCATATTGAATGCTCTGTGCTTGCGCGGCTCTATGCAGGTGAGACGCTGGATATTCATGGCGGAGGGATGGATTTATTGTTTCCTCATCATGAAAATGAAAAAGCTCAATCTGAGTGCGCACACAACAATCAGTTTGTGCGCTATTGGCTTCATAATGCTCATGTCATGCTTAAGTCTGAAAAAATGTCTAAATCGCTGGGGAATGTATTTACGGTTCGCGATGTCCTTGCTGAATACGATCCGATGGCTGTGCGGTTTTATATAGTGCAGCATCATTATCGCACGCCGCTTGATATTGATCGTGCCCATATTGCGAGCGCCGCGCGTGCGTATACCAAGCTTATTAAAGCGTTTAACCCGGACGCACTTCCGGTTGAGTTGGTGTCATATCAGCAGATACAGCAGCTATGGCAGAAGCTTGCAGATG
>JBAXGS010000155.1:0-2134 GCA_037139275.1 bacterium
AGTGCATCACGGAGCGGAATTGATGTTGCTATTTCTGTTGCAACATCAGGGCGAGATTGCCGAGAAAGCAGCATCGTGAAGTTGCTGAGTGCTTGTATCATTTCCAGAACTGTGTCTGTAGAGTCAAAGAGTTTTTGTTTCAGTTTTGGTTGTGGATCTGTGCGCGATATATATACCCGGTCAAGGAATGCATACAGTGGCATGAGTATTTCTTGCTGAAGGCCAGAGAGCTCGGTAGCACCAAATGCTTTTCCGGTTTTTGTTTTTACGGCAGCAGCAAGCGCCGCTTTTTGCTCAAAAAAGCTATCAGTTGCCATCTGATCTGGTGTTGGCATTTTTTTACGAAGCGCTGGTGAGATGTCGGCAGGATTGAGGGCAGTTGGCCCATCAAGCATGAGCATAAAGAGTTTTTCATTTTCGATAATTATCTGATGGTTGTCAGTGAGTACCGGAAGAAGCTGTGCAAGAATTTGTGAATAGATGTCAGCAGCAGTTTTTTGTGCAGCATCGGGGCGTCTGCTGACAACAGCGGTGTAGGTAACTTTTGCACCTGCTTCATCAACAGGTGGCAGAAATGCTGGGGCGGGAAGCATTGCTTGCTCATACATGCGTATGATAGTTGTTTTAAGATCGGTTAAAAGAGTGCGAAGCTGAGCAAATAAAGCACTATCTTTACTTGAGCCAAGTGTGAGATCTGTGCATTGTTTCAGAATTGCATCAAGCGTTTTGCCATTATAAGATGATGCGATGCCAAACGTATATTGATTGCGCTTTATGAGAGCAAAAAATGTTGTCAGTTGAGTGACTAAATTATCACGTTCAATAGGAGTAAGTGATTTATCATCAAGTTTGTTTTTAAGGCCAGTAAAGAACGTGTCTGGAATATACAAGAGCGGCAGCAGAAATTGCTGCGTAGCTGGTTCTGCTAAATCAGTGGTGGTAGTCGGTGTTGCTACCGATTGTGCCAGGAGTACATTCATGCGTGCAATGCGCACGGTAAGTTCATTTGTTGCTCCGACAACTGCAAGAAATTGCGGATTAAGCGTATTGCCACCTGGTGCGGTGAATGCGGTGCTATTTTCATACATAATGATTGCGACTTCTTTTGAAAGTTCTGCCATTTCATCACGAGGCGCTTCTTTATCATCAATATCTGCCCGTACTTTTGCAAATTCTGCTCCTAGTTCTGTCGCAAGTACTGGATTTGTGCCGGTGGTAACTTCTTTGGCAATTTCGGTCACAACTTCTTGTAATGCCGCTTTTTGTTTGGGAGCAAGCCCTTCTGGAATGTCTGCCGTGGCAAGAGTTTCAACAGCTGCACGCGCTGCAGGACTTGCAGCCGAGATTTTTGAGTCTCGCCATTTTTTATACGTAGCAAGCAACGCGCCCGCAGCAGCAAAAGCGGCGGTTGCGCCGCCAGCAAGGCTATATCCACTCATTTCTTTAGCTGCGTTAATCGTTGATGCAAGAATGCTACTTTCATTAGGTGAAATAGGTTCTTCTTCATACTCATCGTAGCAATCTTGTGCATTTAAATATTGCTCTGCAAGAGCGGGATTTTTTTCTATATCAAGTTTGAGCCACTGCATAATATTGATTTCTCGATGCAAAAACTCACCGGCTGCAATGGCCGCTTTAAGTTGGTCATCAGTGAGCTTGCCGCTGGTTTTAGCATCGGTTAATTGTTTTTTAGTAAGGGCATTGAGCGCTGCGGCAAGGAGTGCTTGTTGCAGCTCGCCGCGACCTGCAATTACCGTGCGGGGATCGGTGCCCATCATTTTGCCGTCGATCATTTCTTTTAATTTATGTGCAGCGGTGGTGAATTTCATTGGATCTTGTAGCTGCTGTCCATAGGTAACAAGCAGATCAAAAATAATACCTTGTTCACGGGTTAGGTCGGTTGGCTTATTCGGCATGGTTGGGCGAGGAGGACGTGGTTTTTTTGGCATTGTGGCTGCAGGAGCAGGGGTGCTTGTTGCCGCAAGTGGTGTGGGTGTTGCGATGGCAGGGAGTGCTTCACTTTGCGTTGGAGTATTTTCAAGTGCCCTGAGTAATGAAGGCGAGAAGGAGTGGCTGCGTGAAGAGTTTCGGTGGCTACTCCAGAGAATATGATGCTTGCTGCGCACCATAACAG
>JBAXGS010000156.1:0-2118 GCA_037139275.1 bacterium
AGTCATTACAGAGGGTGATAATTGAGGGCATGTGATTGACTACTAACTCATTGCGCAATGTTATAATTGTGTCGATTGAATGAATGAGAGGTGCAATCCGATTAGTCACAATCTCGCTTTTTTGAATAGGTAAGATTTGCGCTTGAATATTGCTGCTTAAGAATAAGCGAGCCATTTCGGTTATTTGTTGATGCATGCAAGGAACTTGCGGATCGTACGGCAATAAAATGCTTTGAACTGACCTTTTTAATGTTTGAAGCATATTAATTTGCTGCGAGGCATATTGATTATCGTTGATCGAAATCCCGGTGATATTATTGCGTCCATGAAGTCCTGAATAGACAATCCCCAAATGAGATGGATTGCTGATGCTTGTGAATATGATAGGAATTTTAATATTTAAAAGAAGGGCGGTTCGTGCGGTAATTTGTGTTGCAAGAGCTCCAATTGTTACCACGGCATCATACGGCATTGTGTAGTGGCTAATAATAGTTGTGGCTTGATTCATAAGAACTTTTTCATCATTGTTACCATCAAACCAAATAAAGGAAAATTCAGAGGGGGCATGGAGAGCAATATGATCCATAAGACCTTTTACCACTTGTTTTATGCCGGCAACTCGAGAGCGGGAAAGAATAGCAATAGTGAATTGAGTGGTGCGATGAGAAGGAACCAAGCCTCGCAAGCCAACAAGAATATGCGGACTATCTTCCATGTAGGGCGAAGGAGAATCTTCGCTGGTAACTGGTAAGAGAACTTCTTCAGAACAATGTACCGTATTGTGAGCAGCCATATGTCTCATGATGAGCCTTCGACTTTTGGGGTGGCATCTATCGTATTTTGTAATGATTGCGATGGTATTTTTGCACAACAAATTATTTAGTCAATAGCTCAATTTCTTACAAAACTTGTTAAAAATAGTGAGATCCAGCTCTAGGAGCAGCAGATAAGGAATGCGTATAAAAAGAATTGAGTAGACTTTTTTACTCAGAAAGTGTCAAATTCCCCGCTCATATTGAAAAGTCAGTATTGTTTTTATACAGGAGATTGTAATGAGATTTTCATATAAAATTTCAATGAGCTTTGTAGTAGTTCTTACGTTTTGCGCACCTTTGTCCGGAGCATGGAAGAGTTGTGGTGATTCAAATTCTGAGGGAGTTAGAACAGTAGCCCAGCGATTACATTGTTTGTACATGGTGATGTAATATGTCAGAGGTGAAAAAATCAGCGTGACATGCGCATAGTGTTATGATATTCTTTGCCTCATCTACATTTTATACCATTATTATGTAACAATTCAGGCCGAAGTGGCGGAATGGTAGACGCACGGGACTCAAAATCCCGCGACAGTGATGTTGTGTCGGTTCGAGTCCGACCTTCGGTACCAAATCTGAATTTGTTTTCTTTCTTTATAACTATTTTTTATATACGAGTGTGTGTATGGATGCGCTGCAGTGTGTGTTTTGTAAAATTATCGCGCAGGAGATTCCCGCTCAGATAGTTGCTCACAATGAATATGCGCTCGCATTTCCTGATCGATCACCTCTTGCCCCTGTTCATCTTCTTGTTGTGCCGCGTCGGCACATTAAGAGTCTTGCCTCTGTGCAGCCTGATGACGCAGAGATGATTGCTGGAATGGTGGCACTTATTCAGCAGCTTGCACAAACTCATGGAAATTCTTCTGACCATGGATTTAATATAGAGATAAATACTGGCGCTAGCGCCGGTCAGTCTGTGTTTCATATGCATTGGCATTTTAAAGCGGGTCGATAACGCTTTTTATCCACTGCGTACGTGGGGGGGGGTCATGCTGAAAAAATCTTATGTGCGGATGCTTACGTGTAGCATTGCTGCGGTTGGTTTTCTTGTTTTGTTTGTATTGTCTTTGTTTTTTTTCATGCTTCGCATGACCCTGGGGCATTATCCGGGGAATCAGGTTCGCAGAGGGGCGGTTCGTTCTTTTTTGCATCAAGTGTACAATGCTGAAGATGTTTTTTTTACTACGGAAGATGGGGTGCCGCTTGTGGGATTGTTGATTCGGCGTCACGCAGCGGAGGGCACTGTTATTTTATGCCATGGGTATCGCCACTCTAAAGAGCAGATGGCCCGTTATATTGG
>JBAXGS010000157.1:0-2096 GCA_037139275.1 bacterium
CAGCTTTCTGGCTTTGCTTTAATTTTATCAGCAGCAAGAAGAAAGAGGGCGGGATCTGGTTTTGGTTTGTGGTCTACATCGGCAACGCAGTAGATGTTTGTTCCAAAATAATCATTGAAGTTCATTTTTTGAATAAAACTTTGCAGGCTTTCGGCATCACAATTGGTGGCAATGCTGGTGGGAATGCCTTCACGATTTAATTTTTTATGAAATGCATCAAATCCATGAATAAACTGAACTTCCTGCTTTAGGAGTTCTTTTACCTGTGTAATAACTGATCGCGCCATTTCATGCTTAGTAACGCTAGGAATTTCAAACGTATCTTTGAGGAGCTCCATTGCTTCAGGAAGTCCAATGCCAATCATTTTTTCGAACACAAATGCTTTTTCTGTGGGTATTGCGTCAGGGTTTATATTGTGGCGACGTAACAGGTCGGCCATGGCAATTTCCCATACTTGTTCTGTATCAATGATGGTTCCATCCATATCAAAGATAATTCCCTCAAGGTGAGGCTTAAGTCTGTTCATATCTGATCCCTATCTGATATACTCCGGTCTCTCTTAGGAGGAGATTGTAACAGTAACCATTATTAAAATGCGAGGTTTTTTATGTTGTATGCATATACCGTATGGCTCACCCCCCTTTGGTCCGCGTTTCCTGGTATAAGCGCTGGCCTTTTTTTTATGCTCGGGGTTATTAAAATAATGACGACTGGATCAATTAATGCATTGCTGTATGGTACAGGATTGCCTTCGTATGCAGCACTTCTTGCGTGGCGATATGCATCGCGGTTCCCTAGAATGATACGTGTGACCATTCCTCTTTTAGCATTTAGTGTTTTTGCATTTCATGTGGGATGCACTGCCCATTTGTGGTATGGGGCATATTGGCTTGTTCTTCCTGCTTTGTACGTCTGTATGCCTTCGCTTCGTAGCCATATCTTAGTGCGTGCACTTACTGCCAGCATGACCGCGCACATAGTAGGCGCTCTTCTGGTAGTGTCATGTGGATCGTTTACTGCATGGAGCTCGCTGGTGGCAATTATTCCGTTTGAACGTATGATGGCGGTGGCTGGTATGCTGGTGACGGCAGCAGGTATGTATGGTGTGCGCTCGAGTACTCAGTTATTGCGAAGAAATGCTTAAGAAAAAACTATTAGATGAGGATTCTGTATGGGAAAAGTCGGTATTAGCAAAGAGTATGCTCAACTGCTGAGTGACCTTAAGGTCCGAGTTGCTTCATCAAGATATAAAGCGGCTTTGAGTGTTAATAAGGAATTGATTTTACTCTATCATCATATTGGAACAGCCATTTTAAAGGCGCAAGAGATGCAGGGGTGGGGGGCTAGGGTAATTGATCAATTATCGAAAGATCTTGGTATTGAGTTCCCAGAAATGCGAGGTTTTTCAATTAGAAATCTCAAATATATGCGTAAGTTTGCTGAGGAGTATCCTGATTTGGCAATTGTGCAGGAGGTGCTTGCACAATTGCCTTGGTATCACACAATGACATTGTTGGATAAAATATCAGATAAAGATATTCGACTGTTCTATGCCAAGAATGCGCTCGAGTATTCTTGGTCTCGTAATACTATGGTGAGGCAACTTGGGTTGCTATTGCATGCACGCCAAGGCAAAGCAGTAACGAACTTTAAAGCTACATTACCAGCGATTACGTCTGATCTAGCCCATTCAACTTTAAAAGATCCTTATATTTTTGACTTTCTGAGTATTGGGGAAAATGCTTATGAGCGTGAGGTTGAGAAGGCGCTTGTGTATCATATGGAGAAATTTATTCTTGAGCTTGGAGCGGGATTTGCGTTTGTTGGTCGTCAATATCATTTAGAAGTGGGTGGTCAGGATTTTTATATTGATTTGCTTTTTTATCATTTAAAGCTTAGATGCTTTGTAGTTATCGAGTTAAAGGATAATGACTTTAAGCCTGAATATGCAGGTAAAATGAACTTCTATCTTTCTGCGGTTGATGATTTGGTAAAACATGACATGGATCAGCCGTCTATTGGTCTAATTCTGTGTAAAAGTAAGAACAATGTTCTTGCAGAATATACTTTGCGGGATATGACAAAGCCAATAGGT
>JBAXGS010000158.1:0-2051 GCA_037139275.1 bacterium
AGCAGTAGTATCCGCTCCAGCACCAGTTCCTGCGCCAGCAGGACCACCACCTGGGCCACCCGCGCCAGTCATAAGAGCAGTAGCAGTAGGCGCTGCCTCACCTGCACCGCCGACTTGACCAACAGATCCTGCAGTTCTACCACCACTTGATACAGGGCGAGCCACAAAAGTATCACCCGATAAAGCTTCAAACTGACGTACTCGTTCTTGATTTTTACTTATCTTCTTAGTAGCAGTTATTTTCGCAATGTTTAATACATCTACCGCTCCTGGTATTGCTCTCAATTCCTTCTCATCTTGGGCAGATAATTGCTTTGTCCTCGGATTCTGATCACGGTACAAAGCCATACCAGCATAGAGAGCCTTTCTCCGAGAATCTGTTTCAGTTAAAGCACTCTTTTTTAATGTAGAAGGCGCAAGGCCAGAGTCAGAAAATACATCCTGAGTTGTCTTTTTACTCAAATCCGTAGGAGAATCCTGTTTTGGAGAACGACCAAAAAACCCACCAATTCTACCTGCTACTTTACCAGGAGTACTGCCCGGCGATGGAGTGCCTACTGGCGCCATTTCTGACAGAGCCCCTGGCGTACCAGGCGTCGAAGCCACAACCCCTTGCCCCAACATCACACTCATCAACACAAGCATCCACATGTTTTTCATATATCCCTTTCTCATTTCTCCACTACTCCAATTGCATCACCAAAATTATTAATCCCTCTACCACCTCTTCCATGAACAGCATCAGCTCGTGGCGTATAATAATCAGCCTCAAAGCTCACAGCCGATCGCGGAGACACAGCCACACGAGCAAGCTCTTGATTACGACGCATACCTTTGCGATCTTTTTTCCAATTCGGTTTCAAGGTTTTCTCGCCAAAGACCGCATAGACATCATCTCTCCACAAATTGCCTTTCATCCGTTTTCCAACAAAATGCTCAGGTATCTCGTCACCCAAGCCATAACGCTTCTCTTTTTGTTTACGATACTGAATTGCGGCTAAAAGCACCGCCATGGCATTATTATCATAATGCTCGCTATATGTACGAACAGCCTCCATCAATTGATCAAATCTCGCTGTTGCTGGATTAATTCTTGCTTTCTCAGTTGCAACCTTGGTTGGATACCATTCAGGCAATCCACCATCCATCGCAATCAGCCCACAGCAGCTACTCAAAAATCCAATCGCAACTACCATCAAACGATCTAACACTTTCATTATTCATCATCTTTCGTCTCTAAAAACGATTTTCTCCTGCACTCATTACCATGCACAAACAAGCTCGTTTTTAGTGTATATATAAATACTATTGCATACTTCCCCATGCAATCAGTCTGACAGATGTAGACTTTTTTTTCCAGAGACCATACTTTTTATACAAAAAACATAGTGGCTTGCTTCTTATATCAAACTCCTGCCACACTAGCGCGCACATACTACTCTGCATGCCTCGGTATCCCACAGTCTGCACAGAAAGCAATACCCCTATGATAGTAGCACTCCTTCTCCTGTTTACAGGTACACTCCTCTGCCAAACGCCAGAAATACCAACCGCTTTGCCTGCCGGGCGACTCCTTTTTTTTCTCCATGAAGATGCGGCATTGAATGGAGAAAGCCCTACACAAAAAAACATAGGCCCCATCACCATTAGAACAGCAACCGCTCTCCATCAAAAACCCGGTATTTTGATAGTGAGCCCGCAGATATGGCACAATCTGTTATACCGAAAACAATGGTTTGACACACAACTCAAAAACACGGGCTCTCTCACTTCACTTTTTTACACCGCTTGGACTGCCCACCAACATGCACCCTCTCCCAAAACCTATGCACAAATACAGACCCTCCTCAAAACAGACCAAACACTGCTGCACCATCTCTACCTCTGGCAGACTGATTTTTCTGACTGGCTTTGCTTTGTACACAAAGAGGCAAGTGTCATTATTCTTATACCGCGCCTGTATCTTGAAGAACGGCAAGAACTCCTTCCCCGCATGCTTCCGAGTACGCACCAGCACAATGAATTTGCCACGGGCCTTACTCTGAACTCCT
>JBAXGS010000159.1:0-1997 GCA_037139275.1 bacterium
CAAGATCTTTTTTCTACTCTTAATTTAAGCCGCACCTATAACCCTCCGATTTTTTATAAATCAGGAGCTCACTTTCTTAGAGTAAACGATAAGCGATCACTCACAGGACCTAAATCAAGCACAACTACTGAAATATTATCTCTATTATCAGCACCCCCGGGAAGCCGCTCAGTATACGCCCTTCTTGCGAGAGCATCTGCCACATCATCCAAAGATCTGCTTTGTTTAGATAGATTACAAATCAAACGAGCTACTTGATTATTGTCCATAACATCCCACAGCCCGTCGCACGCAAGAACTACATAGCGTACATCAGCAAACTGCGCACGACTAATCGTAGTAATAGTAGCAACATTGCTGACCAAATAATTATTTGCCGATATCCCGTCAACAAAAGCTGTCTTAGTATTGTCCACTTTATAATCAAAATCACCGAGCGCACGGGCAACTCCCAAACCTGACGCTGCTCCCAGCAGGCGCACTTCTGATGCACCACCATATTCCATGAGCTCCGTACTTACCGTTCCACCAGCATGACTTACTCGTTGCTGTTCTGCCGCGTCATGAGGCTTATGATCAGTCGTAGTAAATACACACTCCCCGTGTGCAGTCACACCTACAACACGAGAATCCCCCAAATTAACCAATTTCAAAGTACCATCGGGTAAAAATAACGCCGCAGTAAGGGTTGTTCCGGACGTAGCAATAGACGGCTCCCTTTTTAAGGTTTCATCAAACGCAATAATACTTCTTTGAATACGCTCATCACTAATATCACCGCCATCCAACAAAGATCTTTCTAAGTGGTCAAAGAAATGTTGTTGAGCATACAAAGCTGCTTGCGCTCCGCTATGTCCATCACACACCGCAAGCAGACAAAAGTTATTATCACCATTCACTTTAACAATAACGGCATCTTCCATGCCATCAAAGCGACGACCTTGCATCTCACAAACGCCAACTCGTTTCTGGAGTACTTCAGGAATTTCTCCATTGCCATAAATAAATGCTTGATGACATCTAGCAATATCAGCATCAACAGGTGACATTTCACTACCAGCTCCTGCTCCTGCACCGGATCCGGCGCCTACTCCAGCTCCTGTTCCAGGAGCCACTGCGCCCGAAACAACACGCCTGCCTGACCCACCACCAGCTGACAATCCCGTGCTTTGTTTATTTTTTAACGCCAATCTTGCTGCAGCAAGTGCTGCAGCTACTGTGATTACTGCAGCACTTACACCAATCGTATGCCCCGCTTTCCAGGTTCGCCCTGTCGTACGACGCAACACCGCCTGAATCTGCTTTTTGTCCTGTTTTAATAGCCTAGGAGATGTATCAATCCTCTTGAGCAGTTCTTGAGCTTTTTTACGCTCAGCGACTGTTGGCCTTGTGCGATCAAACATCCATCCAGTAACTTCCGTAAACGCGTCATGAAGTCTAGGCTGCTCCACAAGAAGATCTCGGACCGCTTCATACTCAGCTACCTGCGCAAGGTGATTATACAGATACGAATCGGCCTGTATTTCAGGCGTTTGCGTTTGAATACAAAAAACACTACTAATAAAAGACAACGATAAGAAACCTATCCCAAAACTGCGTTTACACATTGCTATAAACTTTCTTACAACACTCATACAAATACCATGACCACTTACCAGCCTAAAGAAACCCGCTCGTACTAATCAAGATTTGCTGAGATGCTGCTATAAAAGAGAGCTCTTACGCACCCTCTTTTGGCTTTGAGAATACCAAAATAAACTCTTCAGCCGCCCGTTTAATCGCCGATTCAATCGGCTCAGTGAGCCCATCTGCAAGCTCAACGGCATGAAACACCTGGGGGTAGATTTCAAGCAAATACGACACAAATTGACGGGCAAACATATTTATCTGGCTCATATCAAGGCGATCAAAGAAATTCTCTTGCAGTAAAAAGAGGAAAATAATTTCTTCTGCCTGGCTATACGTTGCATGTAAATCTTGCTTCAAAAGCTGCACCG
>JBAXGS010000160.1:0-1951 GCA_037139275.1 bacterium
GCGACGGGTCATCACGACTCATAAACAATACTTAATGATTCAGACAGTCCAGCCTGCGTTAAAACTATGGGACGTCGCCCAAAGAGCTATGACCCACAAGTAGCAACGGCTATGCAATCCAGTCTTACTTACTTCATCATTAAAAAAGTTATTGCAGTGTAAAGATGGTCATTTGCGTACGTAAAAGTATGGTTTGTTTTTATTCTTGTAGGCTTTTGGTTATTCTGTAAGAAGAGTATCTAATTAAAGAAAGATTTTGATATGTTTAAACATATGTTTTTAAAGCGGATTTTTATCGTGTTAGCGGTAGTGTCAGCTCAGCATACGCTGCTTGTTTCTCAGCCTTATCATCAAGCTGGCCAGCAAGAACACAATAGGCACCTTCGCAGTCGTAAAAAGCGAAGTGTTGTGGATAGATATAAAGCATTGCTTATAAGTCTAGCAGCAGTAGCTGGTGTTGGGGTATTAGGGTGCGGGGCGCATATGTACACAAAGCAACGAGCACGAAGAGCGGCGGCCCATCCTAGAAATAATCCTGGAGATCCACCTGCTGACAGACAAGTTGGACCGCTTCATGATCAAGTTGGACCGCTTCATGATCATGGAGCGGTCCAACTTGATCCACCATTAGCAGGAGCTGCGGGCGTTCGCCATGACTTCGTTGATAACACTGATCTTCTCGATTATGAGCGCCTTCCGGCTAGCCTTGATCACATGAATAGTCTTCCTGAATTCAGATCTGGTAAGGTATCTGATGAGGATCGTGAATTATTTAATATGGCTAAACGCGTCGGGTTGCATTCCCGGAGATTCTTAGGACCTAATGGTGTTATGCACACAGGCCATCCAGTGCCGTATCCTGGCGTTACTTCTGGAATTGGTGCTAATGGTATGCTAGATGGGGCACGGTGGAATCAAAGAATTTCTGGTTCTTGGGCAAAGCTGTTTCCTATTGAGGGTCTTCAGGCATTGATTACTCATGTAGTAGAAAGCAATCTTATGAGCACAAGTACTTTTTCTGCTGATGCATTGATTTCTCTTCTTCCGCAAATGAATGTCAAGATTGGGCAAGGCCTAATGACGTATGGTTCTGTTTTTGATTATTTAGAACAGCTTGTCTCAGCTTATGTAAGAGGTGTAGATATGACGCAGTATGATGGTCATGAAAACACGAATAAACTAGATGATATGAGAACCATGTTTAAAGCATGTTATTGGAATTATCTTATTGGATCATGGTTTTTGTGGTCCAGCGATCGAAGCGAGAATGCATGGAGTTGTTTGTTTGAATTATACCAATCTTGGCCTACAAGGTCCCAACCTTATGATGGTGGAATAGGCAAGTTTAAGCAAGATTTTCAAGAGTTTATTCCGAGAAATGACACTAATGGTTTTCTGCAACTTTTAACACTTGGGGTGATCAAAAATGAACAAGGTAATATAGTGAGATTATCTTTAGATAATCGTTCTATTGGTTAAAATCGAATAACCACTTTGCCCTGTAAATATCGCTCCGCATCAAGCGCAGCCATACATCCTTGTGCCGCTGAAGTAATCGCGTGTCGATACCGCGCATCGGCTACATCACCTGCGGCAAATACTCCTTCTACGCTGGTCAGTGTAGTCCCTGGCTGAATAGTAATATGTCCTGTACTGTTCAATTCTAGTTGGTCTTGAAAGAGCCTTGTGTTTGGGGTATTGCCCAGTGCAAGAAATATTGCTGTGGTGGGCTGCGTAGAGAAGTGCTCTTGAGTACTGAGAGTTATCGCGGCAAGGCTACTATCAGTTCCTGTAAGCTGCGTAACGGTGTGATTATACAGAATTTGTAATCGAGGATGATTGATAATAGTTTGAGTAAGCGGGTCTGTAGCGGTAAGCTGCGGCCCATCTTGCACTAAGGTTACAGAGACATCGTGCGCCAGAAGTCGTGAAGCAAAATGAATAGCACTAT
>JBAXGS010000161.1:0-1940 GCA_037139275.1 bacterium
ATGCAAGCAGATGTTGAGCAGTGGAAGTCACGTGATGCGTTGTCTGCAAATGAACGCCGTTTAATTTTGTGGAATCTTGGTTTTTTTGCTACGGCTGAATCGTTAACCGCAAATAATATTGTGATGGCAGTGTATCGGCATATTGCAAATCCGGAATGTCGTCAGTATATGCTCCGGCAAGCATTTGAAGAAGCGGTGCATACCGACACCTTTATTTATTGCTGTGACAGTTTAGGGCTTGATCCTAATGACATTTACAAGATGTATGAAACGATACCATCGATCAAAGAAAAAGATGATTTTGTAGTAGATTTGACCAAACAAATTTTAGATCCAACTTTTGCGGTTACCACCATTGATGATGTGCAGCAGCTGGTTCGCAATATTGTGGGGTTTTATGTAATTATGGAGGGCATATTCTTTTATGCAGGATTTGCCATGATGCTTGCATTAAAAAGACAAAATAAAATGCTTGGTATTGGTGAGCAATTTGAATACATTATGCGAGATGAAAGTCTCCATCTTGCATTTGGGTGCGACATTATAAATACACTCAAGCAAGAGCATCCTGCTATTTGGACACAAGCGTTTCAAGATGAGCTTGTTGAGCTCATTAAAAAAGCGGTTTACTTGGAAGCTCGGTACGCAAAAGATGCCTGTCCGCAAGGAATGCTAGGTATTAATGCGGAGCAATTTGTACAATACGTCCAGCACATTGCAGACCGTCGCTTAGTCCGTATTGGGCTTTCTGAAGTGTATCTGCAAGAAAATCCATTTCCATGGATGGCACAATCAACTGACCTCCAAAAGGAAAAAAACTTTTTTGAGACGCGTGTTACCGAATATCAGTCGGCGGGAGCGCTTGATATGGACGATTTCTAACGTTCTAGGCTTTTGAGAAGAGCTTCTATTTTTTTAAGTTTTGGTTGTACTTTGGCATTGGTTACAGAGTAGCCGATGCCAAAGCCTGCACCTGTTGCAAGAAGGCCAATAATTATGGAGCTTACTATACCCGTGACCTCATGGCCGCTAGGGGAGAGGGCAGCGCCGAGTGGGGTGCCAATAGCTATGGTTATTAAGCCAGGAATCATGCCAAGAGCCCCATTCTTTACACGGCGGCTTCTTAAATATGAAATAGTTTTTGCATGTGCTAATTCTTCTCCTAAGAGTTGATTTGCTGGGGTACTCGGAAGAAAGAGGTCTCTTTGGTATTCAAGCATTTGTAGACTGTAGGCTACGTCTTTTTTAAATTTTTTTAATTCTGATATTGTGTGATTTGAGGTTTTTTTATTGATGGTAGTGATAGCGCGCATCTGTGATAGCTTAATAAGATCAGATATTTTTTTAAGTATAGATTTCTGATTTTGTCGTGTTACTTGACGTTTGAATAACGCGATAAGAGAGTCATATGTGGTTTTAAAAGCAAATGCTGTAATGGTTGAAGTATCTTTTTGTGAAAGTATTGGTTCACAGAGGTGAGCAAGCGAGGTTTGCAAGAAGGGGAAATAGGTTATGGAATCGACGCCTGCACGTTGGGTGTCTGATAGGTATATGTTGCTTTGTACACATTGTTTCATGCATGCATGATTTCTTAATAGTTTAAGACGGGTAAAAAAGCTTCTGAGTTGCGCAAGCAACGTATTGATATGTGTTATGACTGCTGCCCATTTAATGTTGTCAGCTTTTTGATCTTCTAGTATCGGTAATTTTATAATGCTGTCGACATAGCCATGAATTTTGTTTTGAAAATTGGCATATTTTTGATTTTGTTTTTTCTGATGTGCCGCAACCAGTCCCATATTTATTGGAGTGCCAATAATATCTGTTACTGCGCTGCCAGTGGGGAATGAGGGAGAGATGTAGGCTTCAAATAGTTCTTCATCTATAGTGTTAATAATACTGTCTATGTTTTGTTTTAATGTTGCAAGGGGCTCTGTTGC
>JBAXGS010000162.1:0-1891 GCA_037139275.1 bacterium
CCTGTCCAGCAAGAGGGACGTGATGTGCTTATTGCTCTTGATGTCTCGGGGAGTATGCAGGCGCAAGATGTAAAACCAAATCGACTTGCCTTTGTTAAATTAAAAATACGCAAGTTGCTTGCACGGCTTTCGTTTGAGCGAGTGGGGCTTATATTGTTTTCAGGAAGTGCATTTGTTCAATGTCCATTGACTGCTGATTATAGAACGTTTTTACTGTTTTTGGACCAGGTGACAACTGAGTCTATTTCTTCGGGGACGACTGCTATTGGCTCTGCAATTATGAAAGCTGCTGAGTTGTTTAATCGCAGTCAAAATCGTAAAAACAAATTACTGCTGCTGGTTACTGACGGGGAAGATTTTGCTTCACGTGTTGAGGAAGTTGCTCGTGTTATTGAGAAAGAAAAAATAACCGTTTTTTCATGGGGTGTAGGAACCACACAGGGTGCTCCCGTGCCCTTGTTTGACTCTCGGGGTGTCATGACCGGATATGCAAAAGATAAAACTGGCGCCATTGCCACTACTACATTGAATGAAGAGCTGCTTCAAAAGCTGTCGAGTGCCATGGGAGGGCGCTATGAGCGCGTAATGCCTGATGATGGCGATGTGGAGCGTATTGTGCACGCACTTGCAGGGTACGAACGAGAAAAACTAGAAGAGAGATCACTGGTGCAATATCAAGAGCGGTATCCTTTGTTTCTGGCAATAACATGGGCAAGCCTGCTTCTTGAGTGGTTGATATAGGGAGCGTTATATGGCTATAGATGGTATGAAGATGTTACGGGCGGCATCTGTGTGTGTGTGGTTGTTGTGGAGTAGTGGTGTGGTTGAGGCCCGCGGGTGGTTTGGTACTGTGAGCGCATTGACTCCTGCTCAAGTGGCTGAATATTTTACTACGCAGCAAATTGATAACCCGTTAAATCCTCTCTACAGTTATAATAATGGTATTGCAGCGCTGCAGCAAAAAAAGTATATGCAGGCGGAAAAGCATTTTTCATTAGCGGCTGATTTATATGCGGCAGGTGATGCAGGATTAATACCGGTGCATTGCTCTTGGGGAGACGCGGTAGCCACTCAGCTTCTGGAGCAGTTGCAGGCTCAGCCGGAATTGAAAGATGCAGCGCTTGATGCAGCTATTGCCAAAGCGAGTGAGGCGGGCGCGCAGTATGAAGCCGTTCTTGGCATTGATCCACAGCATGCACCGGCTCGTGAGCGGAAAAAAATTGTTGACCGGCTTCGGGCATTGCTGGAGCAGCGGAAAAAGCAAGAGGAAGAGAAAAAAGAAGAGCAGAAGCAGCAAAACCAACAAAACAACCAACAAGAGCAAAAAAATAATCAACCAGAGCAAGAGAATAGCCAGCAGAATAAAGAGAATAGTCAGCAAGAGCAAGATGGGCAGTCGGGTTCTCAGCAGCAAGATTCTGGTCAGCAAAAGAAGCAAGATAAAAAACAAAAATCAGATCAGCCGCAAAAATCAGACCAGAAAAAAGATGCCCCTGGGCAGAATTCTCCGAGTGATTCGCAGGATGATGCAGGCCAGAAGCAAGATGAGCAGGACGCAGTCCAAGAGAATCAGCAGGATCAGCAAGACCAGAAAGATGATGCAGGTAAGGAATCAGAGCAAGAGCGCCCAGGCCAAGAGCAAGAACAGCCGGCACAAGCACCGAGCGAGCCGCAAGAAAGCCAAAGCACCAACGCTGGCGGTGCTGAGCAAAAAGATGAGCAGACTGCTGAAGGCACTGAATCAGCCTATGGAGATGCTTCATCTGAGCAAGCAGAAACATCAGGAGAAGAGCAGAAAGAGGGAGCAACTCCGGTGCCGCAGTATGATGCGAATGCTGATATGGCGAAAAAGCGAGGATTAGTGCTTTTAGATAAGTTACAACAAAATGAG
>JBAXGS010000163.1:0-1881 GCA_037139275.1 bacterium
ATCATGCTTCCATTTATAACGTCAGATTTACTGGCAGTGGGCGGATCTCATACTGCTGTTTTTGTGGGAGAGGGCTCAGTAGAAACAACAGTGATAATGGAAGATGTCACCATTGAAGGATTTAAAAGCGCATTCTTTTCGTATAACAGAAGCGGTTCGAATATCTTTTTGGGGAATAATGCAACACTCAAGTTGCAACAAAATCTTGTGGGTGAGTGGGCGTTAACAAGAGATATCATTTTTGGCACCGGTATTCCTGATCGAACAGAGTTGATGTGTCTTGATTTGCAAAATTATACGATGGATTGTGAAGGACGCAGTGTGGTTGTTCAGGGAAACAGCACAGCTGCTGTATTGCGCATTAAAAATGGACGTCTCATCAATCCGGTATTTGATCATGAAAATACCAAAATAATTCTTGATTCTGTTGAGATTGTTTTGGCGGGCGATACATCGTTTGGTGGTGCAGCAATTGATATTGAAGGGAGTTGCACTATTTCTGGTGAGCCGGGTTCAGTGTTTCGATGGCTCTCTGCAGGGAATTTTACTCTTACGTCTGGTGCAACATTGCGTATTACTGATGGGATCACTTTCTGTCATGACAATGAGGGGACAAGTAATTTTGTTATGGAACATACCACATCAACCTTGGAGCTTATTGGCGCTACCTTCCAACGCAAAATTTTTGGATCAGAAACCCCGCGATTAACATTAAAAATAGGCCAATTAATTGTTGATCATACCTCTACGCTTAATCTGGGTAATAGCGGTATTGAATTTGGTAATGGTGATGGAGATGAAAATTTGAGTGTTGAAATTCGACCAGGTGCGACCTTGCGCGTCACTGGCACTGGTTCATTGCTGTATAACAATACATATTAAAAAGTAGGAATGGGGAGGCTGATTATGCAAAAAAACATACTAATTATTATGGCACTGCTTACGAGTCATGGAGTGCTGCAAGCGACGATACATTTTGGGAGTAGGGATGCTGGCTTCGTGGTTGATGCAGGAGTTTTGGGGCTGGGAAGTGCGTCATTATCAGAAGGCACGGTAGTGGTGAATGTTGATAATGGTGTAACCTCTTCGGGCATGTCTTGTTCTCATATGAAGTTTGATCTTCCCAATTCTTTATCTCGGAGTGTGGTTGAGTTGAATGGGCATATTGCTTTTGGAACAAATATAACTTTGACAGCAGGTGAAAAATTAACGCTTGATGGCGGAACGTTGTATGAATCTGTTTCAGTATTTTCTGATGAGTCAGCGCCGGCTATTATTGAAGGGCTCGGAAGTTTTGATCAAAACATACTTGTATCTTCTCCGTGTACTCTTGCCATGCGATGGGATGGTCCTTTAAATGTTGATATTGATTTACAATCCAGTTCAGGAATCTCTCAATTAGTACTGGAACGTGATTTGTTGTTTGCTCCTCATCATGGAGTGCGTTCTTCGTATGGTGATGACCCTCTTGTTACTTGTAATGGGTATACAGTGTCTATGGGGGGAGACGGAATGCTCGATACGTGGTTGACAAGTAATCTTTCCTGGCAAGCTGCTCATATTGATCTTACCGGTCCGTTTACGCTTGATAGTGCCGTGTATGCATTTACTACTGGCGCTGCGGTTATCAATGGAAATGGAAACCGATGGGCGTTTACAAACAATGCACAGCTTTATGCAAATGGAGTGACGGTATATTGCAATAACATTGTGTTTGCTGGGGTAAACAGTGTGACTTTTTATTCTGATACCGTTGATGACTCGGGGGCATTTAGTTTTCGAGATGTAACTCTGGGCAGCTATACAGAAGATGGGGTTTTGCGATCTTTGGATGTTACGGGAGATTTGGTGAGCGAAGAAAGTGATATATTTGATGGATAT
>JBAXGS010000164.1:0-1878 GCA_037139275.1 bacterium
CCCCTTCGCGCTCTCGGCACACCGCCCTCATGGTTCGCTCAACATGGCCTTCACGTGCAACAAGCTGCGCACGGCACTGTACCTGCGAACCTTTTCCCAAAACCAACGAGATATCCAGAGAGGAAGGCCCGCCGTCATCTATAACCTCAACTGATGCACCATCCGGAATCGTAATAGTCACCATGCAGGCACCAACCTTGCCCACTACAAGCGCTGCCAGCGACACGACGCTTTGATCTTTTGCAACATACACCAGCGTGTTCATCCTATACTTCCTTCCATTTCCATTGCTATCAACCGGTTCATTTCAACCGCATACTCCATAGGAAGCTCTTTTACAAATGGCTCAATAAAACCATTCACAATTAACGTACGGGCTTCAGCTTCGCTAATGCCGCGACTCATCAAATAAAAAAGTTTATCTTGGCTAATGCGCCCCACGCTTGCTTCGTGTGAAACATCACTGTCATGAGCAAGCACTTTCATAGTTGGATAAGTATCTGATCGAGAAATAGCATCAAGCAATAATGCATCACACTGCACACTCACTTTACAATGGTGAGCCTGAGGACTCACCAGCACCAGGCCCCGGTAGCTAGACCGGCCCCCATGGCTACTAATTGATTTTGAAATAATACGAGAACTAGTATGTGACGCTAAGTGAATCACTTTACCACCCGCATCTTGGACTTGCCCTGGATGACAGGCCATGGCTACTGACAAAATTTCAGCACGAGCACCCTCGCCCTTCAGCACAACGCATGGATACTTCATAGTCACACCACTGCCCAAGTTGCCATCCACCCATTCAACAACCGAATTTTCATACGCAAATGCCCGCTTGGTAACCAAATTAAACACATTGCGCGACCAATTTTGAATAGTAGAATACCGCACACGCGCTCCGGGAAGCGCAACAATCTCAACCACCGCGCTATGCAAAGAATTACCGCTATAGTTAGGCGCAGTACATCCTTCAATGTAATGCACAAAGCTCCCTTCATCAGCAATAATCAACGTTCGCTCAAACTGCCCCATCTGCTCAGCATTAATACGAAAATAGGTCTGCAGCGGCGCAGTCACATGGACACCTTTAGGAATGTACACAAAACTCCCGCCACTCCACACCGCACTATTAAGCGCCGCAAATTTATTATCATTTGCAGGAATCACGGTACCAAAATATTTTTTAAAGAGTTCTGGATACTGAGCAAGCCCCGAATCACAATCCAAAAACACAACTCCCTGATCAACCCACTCTTGCCGTAGCTTATGGTACACCATTTCTGACTCATACTGTGCACCAAGCCCAGCCAAATACTGCCTTTCTGCTTGTGGCACACCAAGCCGGTCAAAGGTATTTTTAATATCTTCGGGAACCTCTTCCCACGAAGAATGCTTTTTTTCAATCGGTTTGATGTAATAGTAAATATCATTGTGATCAAGCGCGCTCAGATCGGGTCCCCAGGAAGGCATCGGCCGATCAAGAAAATACTGCAGCGCCTGAAGACGGAACTCGAGCATCCATTCAGGCTCACCCTTGCGAGCTGAGATATCACGGACTATGGACTCGTTTAACCCTTTTTCTGACTTAAAATCATACTGCTCAGGCATGCTAAATTGTTCATGCGACATAAAAGAAACCCCAGAGATGAATAATGTTTTTTGATGGTAAAACAGTATAAGAGATTATCAGAGAATTGAGTAGTAACAAAAAGATACAACTCAAAACCAGCCGTCGCCAAGGCTATGGCTGGCAGGCCAGCAAAGGTTAGACGGCTGTCCGCCGAAGTCTTGACGTAGGCTGGACTTTCTAAAAGCACTCTAATATCCGTCGCCAAGGCTATGGCTGGCAGGCCAGCAAAGGTTAGACGGCTG
>JBAXGS010000165.1:0-1810 GCA_037139275.1 bacterium
GGACAAGATCAAGGCAGGTTGTGGCAGCATGTTTACAGAGCCATCCAAGCCAGTGAATATGAGTGCGTTGAAAACCTGCTGATGACACCTCTTCATTGTTTTCAAGTTCTGGGTGTTGCGTTCGCCGGAGTAATGCATGAGTGTCTGCTTGAAATGTTTCAAGAACCGCATGGAGCTTGTAGTGAGCATATGTTTTGAGTTCATTGAAAAGCGCGGTAATAGTCTGTGTGCCTGCTGCAGGAGAGCGAAGCGTATAGTTCATAAAAAATGTTACTTCTTCTTCAGAGTGAACCACTTGCTGGAGTGTAAGTATGAATGGATAATCGGTTTGATGATTAATAATGTCATTGTCTGATGAGCTGCTGGTATAGAGTGTTTTTGAGAGCATTGAAAGATTAAGTAGGTAGTGATGCAGGCGGATAATGCCGCAATCGCCATCGGCCAAGTTTGCAAGCAATTGTAGTAGGTTGCAGAACAGTGTCAGTGATTGGCGTTGTTGTTTAAAGCTGTCATCATTTATGCAATTTTGAATAAAGTAGGAACAGTATTCTTCTATTTCAAGGCAGATTGCCCCCAGTGGGGTATGCTGAGTTATGTCGTTTTCTTGTGCCGTTTTGTATTTCAGGTACGAGTTTTCGTCTATAGATAATGGATTGGAACCATTTTTCAGTTCAGTAATGAGGGGCTCAGGTGCTGTAACATCTTTAGAGGGTTCTGTGTGATCTGTTTCTTGTAGTGGTTGTGTTACAGGAATGTGTGGTTTTTTGCGATAAGGATTGTAGCGGTCGTGGGGATTTGGGGAGCAGAAGGTGAGAGTGCTTACGCAACTGAGTGAAAAAATTAACCAGAAATACATAAGAGTCCTTTATGTCCGTACGAATGAAGAGAGGATGCGAGTAAGGTAGCGGTTTTTTTTTACTAAAGACAAGAGTCAGGCGATGTTGCATATGAAAAATTCTAATCAAAGTTTTGGTTGAGTGAGTTGTGAGTGCTGGGATACATCTAGAAAACAATTTTCTAGATGTATCGAGTGAGTAAATTTATTTTTCGTGGGGGCGCCTCCTTTTTTGAGTTTGCCATAATCCATCTCGGAACAAAAAAAAGTTCTCCTTGCGCTTCGCGTGAAGCCTGGTTAGTCTAAAAAAAGAAAATAGCAGGCCAATTGAAAACAAGCTTTAAATGGGGGTTTTATGCAGTACAATGCAGAAAAAGAGCACAATGCTGGTGGAGTTATAAAGAGTCGGCATAGCCAGGGAGTAGTGACGTCGCTCATTGTTATTAAGCGAAGTAAACAGCAGCAAGAGTTTTCTATTGAAAAAGTTATGAAGGTTCTTTCTCGCGTCTTGCGAGGATATGAGTCAGTGGTTGATGTGTCTCTTCTTGTTGCTGAGCTTGAGCGAAATATTTTTGACGGTATTTCTACCGAAGAAATTGAAAAAGCATTAGTACTTGCGGCCCAGTCATTTATTGAACGAGATCCTGTGTATGGTGTTATCGCCATGAGATTGCTTTTGGCCGCTTTGTATAAAGAAGTATTTGGGTATTCCACAACTGCGTCGCAAGAAGAGAGTTTATATCATCAGGGATTTGTTTCTTTTCTTGAGCGGGGCGTTGCGTGTGGAACGCTAACTCCTGAGCTGATTGGGTCTTTTGACTTGGCTGCGCTTGCTGCTGCATTACACCCACAGCGAGATAATTTGTTTGAGTTTATGGGACTACAGACTATTTATGAAAAGTATGTAATCCGGGTTGGCGGTAAGCGTATTGAGCTTCCACAATATTTTTGGATGCGTGTTGCCATGGGCGTAGC
>JBAXGS010000166.1:0-1615 GCA_037139275.1 bacterium
CTGCCGCTTCCCCAACCTGACACAAGCCACTATTACGCGTTGCCACAGCAGCTCGCGTCGCAGCCTTATCTGTTTTGATCTGGAACGCCTTAATTAAGTCTTTTTCATCATCTGCACGCGCCTGGTTGTCTTGAGACTGCAGCAAGTCTAATAACTTTGCTGCAGTCATATTATTGCGGGCTGCTATCTGAGTAATCTCAACTGCTTTATATCTAGGATCTGATATTTTACTAATGCGAGCCTGAAGTTCATTTCGTTGCTTCTCTAAACCAATATGCACATTCATCTTCTTACGCACCGACGCCGGAACCCTATTCCCCTTCCAGCAATCTTTCAAAACATTCACGCAGTTCACTATGCCAAATGCCGCTACCGCCCGCAGAGTAAATAACATCACCTGCAACACATGTCGTTTTGCACTAGGCAGAATATCTTTCTCATTCCAGGTAATATCAACCTCATGATCTTCATTTTCTTGTGCCTGATCAATCAACGCGCCATCGGCCACATCTTCTGGCAGCATGCCGCCCTCACCGCCACCACCATGCTGCATCTGCATCATCATCATAGGCTGCGCCATCGGATCAGCCTGCTGCTGCGGCTGCTTTTTTTTAAACTTAAGGAGCCGTGCTTGCTTGTCTTTTTTCAGTATGCGATTGATATAAATAGCAAGCCCAATAGGCCCCACAACCCAGAATACCGATTTAATAACCATTCCCCAATCGGGCCGCTGCAACCATCCCGCATCACGCAGCGTTGTTTTTGTTGTATCAGACAACAAGTCAAATCCTTTAATACCATGCGTAGTGTGTAATACGATCGGCTGAGGCTCAGCCGCTGCTGGTGCTCCTGCTGGCACAAGACAATCATTCAAGAATAGACATGCAGCACTCAAAAGCATGCCATGCAGCAACCATGTTTTACGCATCATAAAAACCTTTACACCAAATGTATTGTATAAAAAGTGAATGAGACTGCGGCATATTATATCTTGTATGTACGCAGTTATCACAGCAGACAGAATACAAAAGTTATTTTTTTTGTATAGAGTCGCTCTGTGAATCCTGATATACTCACTAAAAATGTTTTATATATGCATGGCGAGGTACTAATGTCCAAAGCACGAAGAGATTTACTTGATACATCAGCACACAGTAACCGCACAATGCTGATCAGCGTATACACGCCCAAAGTGCGCCAAACACAAGAACACTACTTTGAAGAGTTTGAAAAACTGGTAAAAACAGCCGGCATCACTCCCGTACACGCAATGCATGTTAAAATTCGAAACTATGAAATCGCAACGTTTTTCAGCAAAGGAAAACTGCAAGAAATTATTGATACGGTCAAAGAACAAAAAATTACCGACATCGTTGTATCTGTACAACTTTCACCACTCCAAGAGCGTAACTTGCAAGAAATGATTGGCTGCACCGTCTTTGACCGCACCCAACTTATTTTGGAAATTTTTGATCATGCAGCACAGTCTGCTGAAGGCAAAATCCAAGTCGAAATGGCATTCTTGCAACACTTAAAAACCCGTCTTGCCGGCCGCGGAAAAGAAATGGCTCAACAGGAAGGGTTTGTAGGAGCGTGTGGCCCCGGAGAATCTATC
>JBAXGS010000167.1:0-1586 GCA_037139275.1 bacterium
AGAGTGTGATAGTCACCACCCAATTATAGCAGCAATTGACCTTGGCACGAATTCTTGTCGTTTGTTGGTTGCACGTGTAAACGTAGCAGGTGTTCGCACTAATTATTTTCGTAGTCGTCCAAAACCATTGTCTTGGAAGGTGATTGATTCTTTTTCTAAGGTTGTTCGTTTAGGCGAAGGACTGCACAATAATGACGAATTATCAGTAGATGCAATGGATAGGGCCATGGAAGCCTTGGCAATGTGCCGTAAAAAGCTAGACCGTTATCATTTACACAGTTTACGTGCCGTAGCGACCGAAGCCTGTCGCCGCGCAACAAATAATCACGTGTTAGTTGATCGTGCAAAAAAAGAGCTAAATTTAGATATTGAAATTATTGATTCTGATCAAGAAGCAAGCTTGGCCCTTAAGGGATGCTCTGCAATGCTAAGTCCACACATTCCTTACGGAATTGTTTTTGACATTGGCGGGGGCAGCACAGAAGTTATTTTGGTGAAACTTAAAAAAGACGGTAAACGACGCCCTGGTTATGCAGTTCCGTTCGATGAAATTGACTCAATTTCTGTTCCCTATGGAGTAGTAACTACAACTGAAGCCGCTGGAATTCCTATAGACACAGTCCAATCACATGAGTATTTGCAAGGTCGTATTTTTGAAGAGTTAAGAGAGTTTGTTGAAAGAAACAATATCGCAAAACTTATTGAAAACGATGAATTACAAATTACGGGAAGCTCTGGAACCGTAACAACTCTTGCTGCTTTCCATTTGGGTTTGGCGCAATATGATCGTCGTCTGGTTGATGGAATGTCAATTTCCTATGAAGATTTATACGCGGTGATAAATCGTATTCTAACCATGACGCGTGAAGAGCGCCTTGATCAGTCAAACATTGGTTTTAGCAGGGCTGACTACGTGTTAACGGGGTCAAATATTTTAAAAGCAATATGTGATGCATTACCAATTAAAACAATGCGTATTGCTGATCGCGGTGTGCGCGAAGGAATACTAATCGATTTAATGTTAGAAGCCATCAGGATGTAATATGGAATTTGTAAAAGCTCAAGGTCTTGGAAATGATTTTGTCATGTTGGTTAATCCAGATGTGCTAGCTAGTCACCTAAGTGATTTAAGCAGACGACTGGCTGATCGCAGATACGGCATAGGCTGTGACCAAGTGATTGTGGCGCACGAAATAAATGACCGAATTAATGTTCGCTTTTTCAATGCCGATGGTTCTGAAGCTGAAAGCTGCGGTAATGGAAGCCGTTGTATTGCAAAATATTTGATGGATCAAAAACAACAACGCACAATTACCATCGAAACCCTTGGCGGAATTCTGAATTGCCAATTGGAAAATGACATGGTGACTATTCAAATGCCAACCCCAACAGTTGAAATTTTAGATGGACCACAATCATTAGGGCATCTTTCGACGCCGGATGCTGTGGCAGTTAATGTAGGTAACCCACATTTGGTATGCTTTGTGGAAAATATTGATTCAGTTTCTAGCTACGGCGAAGGGTTAGAAAACCACCCTGCATTTCCACTTCGTACTAACGTTGATTTTGTGAAAATACTCGATTCT
>JBAXGS010000168.1:0-1573 GCA_037139275.1 bacterium
CTTGAATACCGAGGCTATGATTCTGTTGGCTGTGCGTATGTAGAATCGACTACTGGTACCGTTCGTGTGGTTAAAGTTGTTGGTGAAAGTGCTTTGTTTAACGCAAAGCTTGCGACAATTAAAACTGATGGTTTTATTGGAATTGGTCATACTCGGTGGGCAACCTACGGCCGACCAACTCTTGAAAATGCTCATCCTCATTTGAATTGTGATGGCACTGTTGCGGTGGTTCATAATGGCAGTATTGAGCGTGCCGATAAAGTTCGTGAGAAGCTGCTAGCAGAGGGGCATCATATTGTGTCTCAGACTGATTCTGAATTGATTGCGCATATTTTTGCAAAACTTCTCGATCTTCATGCGTATGATATGCGTGCAGCGCTTGGCGCACTGCGAGCTCAATTGTATGGTGAGTATGCCATCGCTATTATTTCATCTCGCTTGCCTCATGTAATTGGTTTTATACGTCATCAGAGCCCGCTTTTTATTGGGGTAGGGCATCAGCAAATGTTTATTGTGTCAGATCAGTTGGCATTTAATGCTACGGTGCAGCAGGTTGTTTTTGTTCCTGACAATAGTTTTGGTGTGGTAACCGCTCACAATTATGAAGTGTATGATGCGCAGGGACGGGCGTTATCTGTTTTTCCAACCGTCAAAACTAGTGGTGAGGCAGCGCTTGATAAAGGGGCCTATGACCATTTTATGCTCAAAGAGATCTATGAACAAAAGAGTGCAATTATAAGAACACTGGATGCGCTCCAAGCGCTTGATAGTGAGCGTCCTATTGGGGCAGAAGATAGTTTTTGGAAGCGGCTGGGGTTATCTGCGGAAAGCGTGCGGCAGCTTTCAACCATTTATTTTATTGGTATGGGAACTTCATCTCATGCTGGGCGTATTGCACAGTACTTTTTTGAATCGGTTACTCATAAAACAGCACGGGTTATCTCTGCTTCTGAGTTTCATCAGACGATGTTTTTCCCTCAAGCTCAGGCATTATATGTATTTATTTCACAGTCTGGAGAGACAAGTGAGACACTGCGCGCACTGCGTACCGTGCGGGCAAAAGGTGGTAAGACTCTGGCTATAACAAATGCCCGCTTGAGTACATTGGCGCAGGAGGCCGATGGTGTGTTATTTACGCGGGCAGGACAAGAATTATCCATTACACCTATTAAAACATTTGTGGCACAAGTTGCGCTGCTGTATTGGTTTGTGCATAGAATTGCATATACGCAGCACATCGTTAGTGAGCGAGAGCTGATTGGAGCAGTTGCAGATTGCATACATGCAGCCGATGTGCTTGAAAATAGTATTGTATCGTATGAGTATGAGCTGCGCACGGTAATTGGGCCTCGGTATGCATCGTTTGATCGTATGATGCTGGTAGGGCACGGTGCAATGTTCCCCTTTGCGCAAGAAGCGGCGCTTATTCTTCGTAAGACTGCTCATGTGTTTGCCCATGCCTATACCGTGAGCGAAGTGCAACGAGGGGCGCTTGCATTGGTTGATGCACGTACTCCACTGGTATTGTTTTCTTGTCTTGATGAAGAGGCGTATCAGGTGGTGTTGCGGCACG
>JBAXGS010000169.1:0-1509 GCA_037139275.1 bacterium
CCACATCAGCACGGCCAACCCCCAACGTATAAATTTTAATGTTAAACTCTTTAGCCAGTCCAATAACCGTATCAGCATCTATGGGATCGTTAGGCGAAGGTACTCCATCCGTGAGCAGCACAATTACTTTACTTGCAGCCGTTGAATCACGAAGCCGATTAATAGCAGTAGCAAGCCCGGTACACAAGAGGGTGTCGTTAGGGTCGATATCACCTAATGCCAAATCTTGCACCGTTGATTTTAAAATAGTTTTATCCAGTGTGGCCGGTATTTTTGACAAAGCTTGTGCTGCAAAAAGCACAATACCAATCGGATCATTGGTTCGCTTAGCAATAAAATCAAGCGCTTCACGCCGTGCCGCCTCAATTCGAGGAGTTCGATCTTTTAGATCATCAAATAGTTCCATGCTGCCTGAGACATCAAGCGCAAGAATAATATCAATACCCTTCACATTCAATGAGCGCTCAACATCTAGCCATTGCGGACGCGCAACAAGAAGCGCAAGCAGCAACAGACTACTCACACGAAGAGTATACAAAATTGAACGAATGGGTATGCGAAGTGCGGCACCCTGCTGCAGCAAAAAATGAGATAACGCGTAACGATATACAACTCGCTTTTTCAGCCACACCGTATACACTGCTCCAAGCAATGTAAGCGCCAAAAGCCAGGGTAAAACCCATGGATAGGCACATATAAAATTCATCATAAATACCACCTCTTTTGTTTACAGCGCGTAGTATTAAACAAGATTAGAGTTTTTGCCAACACTTAAGCGTTAAAAATAAGAAGATGATGCTTAATCAGACCTACTCTGCCTAGCAATAGTAATTTCAACAAGATCTTTTCCTATTAATTCTTTGAACTGAGCTGAACACTTGTTCCAATCAACTACATCAACCGTAAAAGGTAAATCTGATTCTTCAAGCGCCTCTACTATAGCGTTCAGATCTCTTGATGGAATGGATTCTTTAAAGCAAAGATCTAAATCAGAAAACCGCTTTGGGTTTCCTTTGGCTCTAGAACCAAACGCATAAAAGACATACGGATATTTTGATAAGATTTCAAGCAGCATTTGATAATGCCTCGACTCCATATACAGTGCCATATTCATCACTCACTTCGTGCAAGGTTAACGAGGAATTTTCTCAGCTCAACAGAAAAGAGAGGAAAAACATTCACCACATCATCAATGACCTCTTGGTCATAACAATGAACAGTATGATTAGGCTGGACTGTCTAAAAAACATTCCGATAGCCGTCGCTAAAGCTATGGCTGGCAGGCCAGCAAAGGCTAGACGGCTGTCCGCCGTAGTCTTGACGTAGGCTGGACTCTATCATGTCTTGCCGAAATAACTCAAATTTTTCTTGTGCACGCAACAATGAGTCAATAGAAATACCGCTAATAATCATAGGATCTTTCAAGTCAAAAGGAGAGAGTAAACAACTGCGAGTAGCATACCAATATTCGCGGTGAGAAAAAATAATTGATTCAATTTAATCAACACT